>JAADGS010000001.1 GCA_013152275.1 Actinomycetota bacterium
TGCGTGACGATTCGGGGTCTTGTTGATCTTCGGTGGAGACCCTGCCGTAGAACGCGAACCGCATCACGAAACCGAGCGTACCGCAGAAGCGACCGTGCATGCGACATTCGCCCCGGCATGCTGCTTCGCTGCGCGTAGCAGGATGCGCAGCAGCACCTCGGCTGCAGCCTCGTTGAGAATCGGAGGTCCCGCAGCGTCAATCACGACCCTGGTCGGTGTCCTCGCTAGCTGGCCGATACCTATCTCGGGAGTCGCTTCCATACCCCGCAGGTTGCGGCAGAACCCTGTCAGCAGAATGCCCGACACCCTGTCACCCCCGGCCGGCTGATCGGCACCGCCCTTGCGTGTCCGCCCGAGACACCGGTGGGGCGGTGGGGGAGTGGCCGGATCGAAAAGATGTTCATTCCGGGGAGATCGGTGACAGATCGTTCCGGACACATGTGTGACAGTGTTCCGGGGAGATGTGTGACACCACCGAGTTGATTGCTGCATGCTGGCCTTCGAGCTTCGGTTTGGAGGTTGGCGGTGGCTTTGAAGGTGGTGACGATGGCAGAGTTACGTTTAGAAGTGTTGATGGAGGCCGAGCGCACCGGGTTGACGGTGACCGAGATCTGTAAGAGATACGGGATCTCCCGCCAGACGTATTACCGGTATCGACGCCGGTATCTCGCCGAGGGCCTCCCCGGGTTGCAGGACCGGTCCCGCCGCATCCTGCGAACCAGATCCCAGCCGAGTTGGAGGTGCGGATCGTTCAGATGCGTAAGGGTCATCCCCGCTGGGGGGCACGACGTATCGGTGCCGAACTGACCCGCGCCGGTGTCGATGCGCCTGTCGTGTCGACGATTCATCAGGTGCTGGTCCGTAACGGCCTCATCGCTGCCCGACCACCGCGCCGTCGCAAAGCGAACAAACGGTTCGAGCGGGACATCGCGAACGATCTGTGGCAGATCGACGCCACCCGTATCGTCCTTGCCGATAACGCCGAGGTGTGGGTCGTTGACGTGATCGATGACCACTCCCGCTACCTCCTCGCTGCCCTCGCCGGGCCGGCTGCGACCGGGGATCTGGCATGGGACGCCTTCGAGATCGCCGCTTCACGTTACGGGCTGCCCCGCCAAGTGCTCTCAGACAACGGCCTGATCTTCACCGGAAGACTCCACGGCACCGAAGTCGCCTTCGAAGTGTCACTCAAAGAGTTGGGGGTCGAGCTGATCAACTCGGCGCCCTATCACCCCCAAACGCTCGGGAAACTCGAACGGTTCCACCGCACCGTCAAGGAATGGCTCACCGACCAAGGCCCCCCAGAGACCCTCGAGGATCTCCAAGAACTCCTAGACGGGTTCCGGTTCCACTACAACCGGCGCCGACCCCACCAAGGCATCGCAGACGCCACACCCGCAGAACGCTACGGCGTCGCCCCCACCGACCCCGATCCGATCCGGCTACCTGGTCCCGACGAGATGACCGAACCGACCTACCCGCCCGACGCCTACGTTCGCAAAGTCGGTGCAACCGGCAACATCGGCTGGCGAGGCAAACTCATCCACGTCGGAATCCGCTACGCCCGAGCCCACGTGCGGGTCATCGAAGTCGACCGGCTCACCCACATCTACCACGGTGACGCCCTCATCCGGGCCCTCACCATCAACCCCGACCGGTACTACCAACCCAAACAACGACGACGACAACCCCCACGACGACGAAGAAGTGTCACATAAGATCCAAGTACAAGGTGTCACACATCACCCCGGTACAAACAGCTCATTGACGAGAACAACCCCAACCCTGTTACCAGAGTGTTATCAGAGTGTCCGTAACCCTTTCAACCGGATCTTTTCGGCCCGGCTGCTCCCCCACCGCACCTCGCCCGTTTCGTGGCAACGCGAGACGGTGACGCTGACGAGTCGGCGGGCCGCGACAGGGTGTTTGGCATTCTGCTGAAAGGGTCGCATCGCATCCTGCCGGTATGGAAGCGACTCCCGAGACGAGTATCGGCCGGCTGGCGAACGAGCAGGCCAACGTCGTCATCGACGCCACCGGTCCCCCGGTTCTCAACGAGGCTGCAGCTGTGGTGCTACTCCGTATCCTGCTGCACGCCGCTGAGCGCGACGGTATGACGAATGTCGCACACTCTGCCGCTTCTGCGGTACGCTCGGATTCGTGATGCGGTTCGCGTTCTACGGCAGGGTCTCCACCGAAGACCAACAAGACCCCGAATCGTCACGCAACTGGCAGCTCGCCCGGTCCCGCCAACTCATCGAACCCGACGGTGAGATCGTCGCCGAGTTCTTCGACATCGGCCAGTCCCGTTCCCTGCCCTGGTCACGTCGCCCCGAAGCCTCACGGCTCCTTCAGGTTCTCGCCGATCCTGACCGCGGGTTCGAAGCGGTGGTGATCGGGGAACCGCAACGGGCGTTCTATGGCAACCAGTTCGGTCTCACCTTCCCCGTGTTTGTCCACTACGGGGTCGGCCTGTGGGTCCCAGAGGTTGGTGGTGCGGTCGACCCGGGCTCAGATGCGCACGAGATCGTCATGAACCTCTACGGAGGGATGAGCAAAGGTGAACGCAACCGCATCAAAACCAGAGTCCGCACCGCGATGGCCGCCCAAGCCGCCATCGAAGGCCGATTCTTGGGTGGTCGGCCACCCTACGGCTACCAACTCGTCGACGCCGGCCCGCACCCCAATCCTGCCAAAGCGGCGGCCGGCCAGACGTCAAGGAAGCTCGAGCCCAACCTGCTCACGGCGCCTGTCGTCGAGCGTATCTTCAGCCAGTTCCTAGCCGGCAAGGGGATTCATGCCATCGCCCGCGATCTCACCGCCGAAGACATCCCGTGTCCCTCGGCCGCCGACCCTGCGCGCAACCGTCACCGACTGACCGGCAGCTCAGCCTGGCAGCCGACTGCTGTGCGAGCCATTCTCGACAATCCCCGCTACACCGGATATCAGGTGTGGAACCGGCAGCGACGTGACGAGGTTCTCATCAATGTGCATGACGTCGGCCTGGGTCACGAGACCCGCATGCGCCGTAACGATCCGACCGAATGGATCTGGTCGAACGAACCGCCCCATGAGCCTCTCATCACCCGTCAGCAATACGACGAAGTCCAGGAGCGGTTCCGCAAGAACCGACGTACTTCTACCCGCCAACCCAAAACGGGGAGGCGTTACCTGCTGGCCGGCCGTATACGCTGCGGCCAGTGTGGCCGGCGTATGGAAGGTGCCTGGAACCACGACCGTCCCTACTACCGCTGCCAGGTCCACCGCAACGACAAGGTCGATCGCAATGGGCATGCCGCCACGATCTATGTGAGGGAAGAAGCGTTACTTCCCGGCCTGGACGAATGGCTCGGAGAACTCTTCGACACCGGACACCTCGACGACACATGCCGGGCCCTCGCTGAAGCCGCCCAACCCGATCCCGACGACGAAGCCCGACACGACAAGATCCGGAAACGGATCACCAAGCTCGACCGTGAACTCGACGGCTACCGCAGCATCGTCCGCAACGAACCCGAAGCAGCAGCAACCGTGGGACGCTGGATTGCTGAGACCACTCAGGAACGCCGGCGCCTCGAAACATTCCTCGGCGTCAGAGCGTCCACCCGACTCACCAAAGACGACATCAAAGCTCTGGTGGCCAGCCTGCGAGACATCACCGCGACACTCGCTGACGCAGACCCCACAGACAAAGCCGCCGTCTACGAAGAGATGGGAATCGACGTCACCTACCACCAAGACGGCCAGGTTCTCGTCGAGTCCAGACCCCGTGTAGTTAGCGATGGTGTCGGAGGGGGGACTTGAACCCCCACGTCCTATTCGGACACTAGGCCCTCAACCTAGCGCGTCTGCCTATTCCGCCACTCCGAC
>JAADGS010000002.1 GCA_013152275.1 Actinomycetota bacterium
ACCCTGTCCGGTAGTTGTTCCTTCTCCATAACTGACATGATTACCTCTCAGTCGAGGTGACCGGTCATCAGGGGGAACCTCAGGGTGGTCCACGATGATGGGAGGGCTCTGATGGCAGGTTACGTGCCGATCGATCTACACCGCCGGCGTTCGGTGGTGATGCACTTGGCCGAGGACGGCGAGATGTTGGGATGGAGACGGATCGCCAATGATCCTGGGCTTCTTGTGGAGGAGGTGTTGCGCCATGGTGAGGCTCCGCAGGTAGCGATTGAGGCGACTTACGGCTGGTACTGGACGGTGGACGAGCTGGCGGCTGCTGGCTGTGATGTGCGGCTGGTGAACACGGCGGCGGTGAGGGGCTTGGAGAACCGGCGGGTCGAGAACGATGTCAAGGACTGTGAGCTGTTGGGGACGTTGATGCGCACGGGGACGCTGCCGGAGGCGTGGATCGCTCCACCGGTGGTGCGCGAGTGGCGGGAGCTGGTCCGTTACCGGGCCAAGCTGGTCGGTGTCCGCAGCGGTCTGAAAGCGCAGGTGCATTCGGTGCTGGCCAAGCTGGGCATCCAGTGCGGCTGGTCTGACCTGTTCGGGGTGTCGGGTCGGGAACTGTTGGCGCGTCGCCTTGATGTCGACCCGAGGCTGCATTCGGCGTTTGGGCAGCGGATCGAGTCGATCCTCGAACTCATCGATGTGTTGGATGCAGAGGTGGCCGAACTCGACGACTCGCTCGCTCACATTCTGCGTGACGTAAAAGGCTATGACACCATCCAGAGGATCCCTGGGGTGGGGAAAGTCATCGCCGCGATCTTCTGCGCCGAGATCGGCGACGTCACCCGCTTCTCCTCAGCGTCACGGCTGGTGTCATGGGCAGGGTTGGCGCCCCGTCATCGAGAGTCCGACACCAAGGTCCGGCGGGGTCGAATCACCAAACAGGGATCGACCCTGGTCCGGTGGGCGGCGATCGAGGCCGCTCAACGCATCGGCCGCCACCATTGGCTTGCCGCATGGAAACAACAGGTCGCTGACCGTCGAGGCTCAACCCAGGTGGCCCGTGTCGCCTGCGCTCGACGGATCATCGAGCTCACCTTCTACGGCCTCAGGGACGGACACATCCGTGCCCTGGCCGGCGCCAGGTGAGCAGCGCTGACGGGAAGTGGACGAGAGCGAACCCGGACTGGTTGATGACCCCCACCCCGGTGGCGAGGTCGGTTGGTTGATTGGGTCCTTTCGGCCACATGCCGAATCACTCCATGCCACCGAGCCCCAAGGCTCGGACCCGGCGAATAGATGAACGACACCCGCAGCAAGCGGCGATGCCGACACCAACCCACACCTGGAGCGGCGCCCACAACCCATTCCCCGATCCTCCCCACGTCGTGAGGGCAGACCATCGCGTTCACAACGACACAGACCACGCCGTCTCACCTTCGAAGAAGCTCCTTGACAAGCCCCGCTCCTTCATAGATGAACCAGTCGACCCATTCGAGGGTGGCGTATTCGACGTCGTCGAAACCCCTCCATGGTCCTCGCCGGTGGAAGACTTCGGTCTTGTAGAGGCCGATGATCGTCTCGGCCATCGCGCTGTCATAGGAATCGCCGACCGAACCGACTGACGTTCGATGACGGCATCGGCGAGCCGTTCTGTGTAGCGGATCGACAGATACTGCCTCGGTCCGAGTGATGAATCAGACCGTCAGGGTTGCCGTCGAGCCGATCCCAGATCGCCTGTTCCAACGCGTCCAACTCGAGACCGGTCTCCAGCGACCTCGAGGGCCACCACCCGACGATACGGCGGGAGAACACGTCAGTGACGAACACGACATACACGAACCCGGCCCGGGTCGGAACACATGTGATATCCGCAAGCCACAGCTTGTTCGGGCCTGTGGCGGTGAAGTCCCCGCCGACCAGATCCGCAGGGCGGGCCAACAGATCGTCGGAGATCGTCGTGACTGTGAACGCCTTGCCTCTGGTCGCGCCCTGGAGTCCCATCTGGCGCATCAACCTTCGCACGGTGCACTTCGCCACCACGAAACCTTCATGAAGTAGCTGTTTCCAGACCTTGCGGACACCGTAGACGCCGTAGTTGTCGTCCAAGACCCAGCTGGATCTCCGGCTCTTCCAGCTGATCGGATGTCACCCCCGGCCGGACACCAGAGTCCCGTTCCGCTCTCCGCACCCAGTTACGCAGCGTCTCGGTCGAGCACCCGAACTTGGAAGCGATCAACGTGATCGCCGCCCACTCCGAGGCGTACTCGTCACGATGCTCCAACACCAGACGAACCGCACGTTTGCGCACCTCCGGCACATACCTGTTTGAACTTGACATGACCCCATCCTCCCAAGGATCAGAGCCTCCAGAAAAGCCGGACCGGTTCAGTCTCCTCATGGCGCCGGTGCCGGTGTAATGGGGTTACCGGGTTCCCATGCTCCGTACCCGCCTACCGGGCGAAACGGACACACCTGGTTGAGTCGCTTGAGGCTTGCGGTATCGAGTGACGCGTAGGCGTTGTCGGGGGGAAGCAGTTCGGCCCCGGCCACATACTCGTCCAGGGTCAACCGCCGTTCCAGATCGATCCCTGCCTCCTGTTCGATGCAGTCCTCTACCGCCATCGCATAGTCATACGACTTCTGCCACATGGCCCGAGTCCAGTCCTGCTGACGCAAGCGCGGCAGATGCAGCCCCGCCTCACAAGCGATGTAGGTCGCCATCCCTGCTTGCGAGAGTTGGCCGGGCAGGTTGCCCCAGTTGAAATCACCCGTGTTGGCAATGAACTGCGCGAACCGAGGATCCACATCCGACAGACACTGATACACCAACTCAAGCCTGACTGCCAGGTCCATGTCGAATCGTGCCTGCGCCGCCATCGCGGAGAAGTCCGCATAGCCTTCGATCGGTTCGAACAACAACGGATCCCCATCCACATCGATCGGCCCGATATAGTTTCCCTCAGGATCGAGCAACCCCCACTCCTCTTTGAGGTCGTCCAACCCTTCGGTGATGCGCACCACACCCTGCACCCCCGCCAGCGACGGATCCCCCACCACCGTCGGCGTCGTGACCGTCTCGGTCGTCGTCGTTGACACGGCAGTCGACGTGGCAGCCGTCGTGACAGTCGTCGAGACACCCGCACGATCTTGAGTACTGGTACACCCAGCTACGACCATGGCCAGAGCCAGCACGAGGACAGCTCGGCTGCTCATGGCATCGGCAGGATCGGATCGCCAGGATCCCACGCAGTGAACCCTCCCACCGGGTTCTGGGGGCACGCCCGATTCAACGGCACCCATACATCGAGACCAACCGACAACCCCGTATACGGATTCCAGGACCCCTGCGAATCGATGTACGCATCCAGAGACGGAGGATCAGCCACCGAATAGCCCTGCGACTCCAAACACCCCGCCAACGCAACCATGTACGCATACATCTTCTCCAGCTGCGCCATCGTTAACGGTTCCGGCTTGGGGACATGCAGCCCCGCCTTGCACGCGTAGTAGGCAGCATCGGCAAGCTGGTTCTGCTCCGACGGCACCGACGCGTACCCGATCCCCCCATCCGGATCAAGCGTCACCGCAAACCCCTGATCACGAACACACTCAACAATCAGCCCCGTCACCTCATACGTGTCGACATCGAACCGATCCAGCCCAGAGAAATCCCCATACCCGGTGATCGGTTCAAACAACAACGGGTCCCCATTCGTATCCACCGGACCCACATACTCACCATCAGGCGACACCAGGCTGTACTGTTTCGCGAGCGCCATCGGATCAGGACCCGGTGTCAACCCCTCCGCTACGCCCGAAGAAGTCGTAGTTGAGGCGACGGCGGTCGTACTCCCAGTAGTCGTGGGCGACACACCGGCCGTCGTTGTCGGCTGTGACGTACCGGCGGCCGAACACCCGGCCGCCAACACCGCCACAACCACAACCACAACGGTCGCACGAACCGCAGTCTCAGCCCTCATGCCCGAGTCACTCACGCACCCCAACAGTACGCGTACGTCTCCGCTGCATAGACCGTCCCCTCAGTGCTCAACACCCTCCACGAGTTCGGGCCGTACACCTGCGACGCCCAAGTGTGCTCCACCGGGATCGCACCATCGTCCCAACGATGGACCGTCGACCCATTGGGCACCTGAATATGGGCGTCGTAGGTGGTCTTGGAGTGCACAGCGATCTTGTCCGTGCAGGACACCTTGCCGCTGTCCACGCCGTAGGCCAACGCGGGCACCGCCGTCGCCAGTGTGAGAATGGCGAGAACCGCCAGAGTGATTGTTACCTTCCTTAGCATCTGCTGTCTCCTTCCCTGGTATGACATGTGAAGTTCTATCGTTCCGTCTCCCTTCGTCACTCCTATCCGTGGTCCGTCACCTATCTATTCGCTCAACCCTGCCAAAAGGTTCGCGACTACACATCTCTTCTGTCCGGACGAGCCGCGATGTCGCGCTGGAAACCCGCAACGCTGGTCGTGACCAAAACCAACACAGCGAACAACCGACCCCTCGCCGCCGACCGCGACGGCTCAGCACCCTCTTCTTTGTCCAACCTCCACACTCAGTTCACAAACCGACGGACCCGACGGGACCGGGCAAGATCGTCACCACGATGGGTTTGTGTCCGGATTCGGCGGAACGTCGCGGGCAAACGACGAGAATCGTCCTGGTTGGGGACTCGGAGGATGGAGACGGGGTCGCGCCACGCGGCGACCATGGCTGGGGGGATGGCTGCGATCCCCGCGGCGAGAACAGCCAGGACGGCAACTGCGACAGCAAACCCGGCGTCAGGTGCGGTTGCGGTGAGCCGCCAGATGATTGCGCCGCCGACCAAAGAGCCGACGATACTGTCAACACCTCTCGGCAGAGCCCATATTGACGGTACTCCTACGGTGTCTGACCGGCTGCCGCCATCTGTTCGAACAGCGTCGTCAGGTCCCATGGACAGACCTGTTCAGCAGCCTCGTAGTCCGATCCGCTGAGCACCTCATACGGATGCCACGACACGGCGCGATCGACATACGCTTGCTCCGAGGGCGGTTCAGACGTCGGATACCCGCGATCGATCAGACACTGATACGTGATCAACATCGCCTGATACTGAGCGGCCAGGAACTCCTTGGACGCAGATGTGGGAGCAGCCACCAGTCCCGAATCGATCGCCGCCTGCTCACACGCGGCCTGCACCTGCCGGAACTGATCGACCTGGGCCCCGGGCGCCGCCTCGATGGCATGTCCAGATGGGTCCAACGTCACGCTGAACCCAGCCGACTCAATGCACGAAACGATATACAGCACGTGCTCCTCACTGCCATACGGCGTCAACCCCCCGCGGAGTAGCAGGTCCGCGTACGGACCGAGCTTTTCGCGATAGTCCGGGTTCTTCGGTATCGGCACCGGCGGCGGCGCCCACCCGGCCACCGACACAACCGGGCTCGACCGCTCCGTAGTCGGCGTCTGGCTAGCGGACACCGACACGAGGGAGGTCGTCACGTCAGTGAGCGGGAGAACGTGACCCGTTCCCCCACAACCGACCAGAGTCAACGAAGTCAACGCGACAACCACAAATGTGCGCCGAATCTGCATCACCTCAAGATCAGTTCGGGCACATGGCAGCCGGATTGGTCAGATTCGGACCATTCACACTGCCGTACTGGTTGCCGGTCTCGAACCCCCAGTTGTGCGAAATCGGCACCTGTGTCGTGTCGTAGTAGTAATGGACCAGGTACCCGCCGTGCGTGTGGTCCTGCCAGTAGTCCGCGGTCCCGCGAGTGTAGAAGAAGCCACCCGTTCCACAGCTCGCGGACACATTCGCCGCTTGCGCTGGGGCTGCTGCCAACACCATGATCATCGCCATGACCATGAGCCGCTTCGTAGTTACTCCTTCCCCGAGCGCCATCGTTCCAATCAGCATCTCTCGCACGCAACTTTCGAATGAATCTGTTTCTTCGGGACACGTGCCGACCATCGGTCATCCAGCAGACCTATGCTGCCTTCCTTCGGAGAAGGCCCCCTCTTCTTGTCACCTCCTCCTCGGTGGGTCCTCTCGAGCGTGCCCTTCGCCTTCGTTCGGTATCGATCCTTCGCATTGGAGCTCGATATCGCCCGTCGTCTGCGCGTCACCGTCACGGCTCACACCTTTTGTCACCAACTGGCAAGCGTTTCTTGGAGCGAGCGTCGTGTTTCCAAGAAACTGGAGAGACGTCGACAGCTCGTTCCCTAGGGGGACGTTGCCTGACCGGACGCGACCATCTGTTCGAGGACGGGGATAATGCTGTGGGGGCACGTCCGCTCGGCGGCTGCAAACTGCGCGTTAGCGACGCCTGAGAACGGGTCCCAGTTTGCTTGCTCAAGGAACGCCTGTTCCGATGGTGGCTCGGATGGCTGGAACCCGTGATCGATCAGGCACTGATACTGGACCAGCCTCGCCTGATACTCGGCAGCCCTGAACTCCTGGGTTGCGGGCGCGAGAGCAGCCACCAACCCCGAGTCGATCGCTGCCTGCCCACACGCGGCCCGCACTTGGTTGTACTGGTCCATCTGGGCGCCGGTCGCCACCGCGAACCCCTGACCGCCAGGGTCGAGGGTGACGGTGAACCCGGCCGACTCAATGCAGGAAGCGAGATAGCCGATGTGCTCCTCGCTGCCATATGGAACGATCCCCCCGCGAAGCAGCAAGTCGGCGTACGGTCCGAGCTTCTCCCGATACTCCGGGTCTTTGGGAGTCGGCACCGGTGGCGGCGCCCACCCCGACACCACCGTCCCCTCGCTCCCTGAGGTTGTGGGCTGCGTCGAGGGGGTCATCTCTACGTCTGACGGTGTGACATGAGAGGTTGGGGGAACGTTGGACGGTCCCCCGCACCCTGACACCATGAGCGCCACAGACGCGACAACCACGAGCGTTCGCCGCATTGATCTCACCTCAATGTCAATTCGGGCACATCGCGCCCGGCGAGGTCAGATTCCCACCATTCACGCCACCGACCTGATTGCCAGTTAACCAGCCCCAATTGTGCATCTTGGTCACATGCTCCTCCGGATATGTATAGTCCACCGAGACCCCGCCGTGCGAGTGGACTTGCCAGTAGTCCGCGGTGCCGCGTGTGTAGAAGAAGCCGCCGGTTCCGCAATTGGCGGACACATTCGCCGCAAGTGCTGGTGCGGCCGCCAACACCA
>JAADGS010000003.1 GCA_013152275.1 Actinomycetota bacterium
GGGCCAGCAGGCTCACCTCATTCACGGTGAACTGCCGATCCCGGCCGGCCCGCCCGGCAGTCTCGGCGTCGGACACCATCGAGAACGTCCAGAGCTTGTCGTCCCGCTCGCTCATCCGTTCGGCGAGTTCCGCCTGCGTCCAGCCTCGCTCGCGTCGGAGCCTGCGCATGTTCCAGGCGATGACCGCATTCGGCGTGAGACCGTCCATGGCTCCGAACGTATCACCGGACAGTGACAGATTCTGCAGGATGACCAATACGGCGGCTCAGGGGTGGACCCCGTCGTCGGGCCGTCGTACGGTCGAAGCCATGACCAGCAACACAACTCCGAGAAAACGACCGAGCATGCTCGTGGCGTGCGGTCAGGGAGAGCGGCTCCTCACGGTCGAGGAGGTCGCCGAATGGCTCGGCGGCACGATCTACGCCTGGCGGTACCGCAGCACCGGGCCGGCCAGCTACAAGGTCGGCCGCCACGTCCGGTTCCGCCAAGCCGACGTCGAGCAGTGGCTCGAGGCTCAGCGCACCGAACCGGTACAGCCGTCAATGCTTCGTCAACTCCTGGGCGTGTCGCCGGTCCGGAAGGTGGCCCGAACCGTGGTCCCACCGCATGCCGGACTTCGGTCCACAACCGACTCCCCATTGAGCTTGCCACGCCGGGGTTCCGCCACCCCTGGTGCGCAAGGCGCAAATCCCCGACCCCGCCCCCGCATCGTGCGTCGCCGGGGTCGGGGATTGGGGGTGTCGGAGATGAAGGTCAGAGGGAGGGGGAGACGGTGGTGAGTATGAGGTTGGTGGGGGTCGGTCAAGGTGTGGTTCGGGGGAAACGGAGAGATGCGGGGGAGATCCGGCTGACGGATCGGGACCTGTGGGCAATGCGGTGGATTGGAGAGCAGTATGCGATCCGGATGGATCAGCTCGGTGGTCTCCTTGGCTCGCAGGCGGGCGGTCAGACGAGTATCGAGGGTGTGCTCTCCGAACGGCGGACCCGACGGATCGTCGAACGATGGCGGCAGGCCGGATTCGTCGAGACGCGGAAGATCCTCTACGCCGAGCCTGGCTGGGTATGGCTGTCGCGTACCGGCCTGCGGGCTGTCGGCCTCCAGGTGAAGTACCTGATTCCCAGACCGATGTGGCTCTCGCACGTCTTCTGGTGTGCCGAGGTCCGCAGGCGCCTGGAAGCCGAGCACGGAGACATCGAGTGGAGATCCGATCGGCTACTGCACAACGGCGGTTCGACGGTGGAGCCGCATCACCTCCCCGACGCCGAGATCGTGCTTGACGGTGTGACCGTTGCGATCGAGGTGGAACTGACGCAGAAGCATCTGAAGCGTCTGGTGGACATCGTGGCCTGGCACCCCGAGGACTATCAGCGGATCCGCTACTACGTGTCGCCTGCAGCCGAGCGAGGTGTCGGGCGAGCGATCGAGAAGCTCACGCCGGAACGACAGCAGCGCTTCGACCTAATCCGTTTGGACGGCGCCTGATGCGGCTCCGCCGGCGACGGAGACCGCCGACGCCGCGACCGCCATCGATCCTGCTCGGCGAAGCGCAAGGCGGCGACCTGGCCGACTGGATTCACGACTGTTCCGTCTTCTACCCGGCCCCAGTCCTGGGGCGGCACCTCGTGGTGGTGGGAGGAACCGGCTCCGGGAAGACCGAGACACTACTCCGTCTCGCCTACGGCGCAGCAGCCGATCTGGGGTGGCAGGTCCTCTACCTCGACGCCAAGGGAGACCCCGCCAACGTCTCCCGATTCGTCAAGGCCATGGAGCACGCCGGAGTGGGACGAGTGAAGGTCTTCCCAGACGAGGCGTACGACGGCTGGCGGGGCGAACCTCTGGCGCTGCTCAACCGGCTGATGGCGGTCGAGGACTTCTCCGAGCCCTACTACCGGGCGACCACCAAGCTGCTGCTCGCCGAAGCGGTCAAACACCCGATCGGTCCACCTCGCTCGGCAGCCGACCTCGTCGACCGCCTGCGGGCAGGCAACCAGAGTCGGGAAGCGCAAGGAGCCGTCGCCCGCTACCGCGCGTTCTTCGAGGTGCTCGACGGGAAGCTCGACGGGGACTGGGCGTTCGAGGACGTCGGCGCGGCCTACCTGCTGCTCGACGGTCTCGCCCTCAAGGAGGAGGCGACGGGCTTAGGCCGGTTCCTGGTGGAGGACTTCTCCCACTACGTGGCTCGCCGCAAACCGATCGACCGCCGAGTGCTGCTCGTCGTCGACGAGTTCTCAGCCCTATCGATGGACGCCGACGCAGCCAACCTGTTCGAACGGGTCCGCAGCCTGGGAGCGGCGGTGATCGTCTCCAGCCAGTCGTACGCCGGCCTCGGCCACGGCGCCGACCGGATCCTCGACGCCGCGGCGGGACTGATCTGCCACCAGAGCGCCGACCCGGAACGCCTGGCGGCCCGTGCCGGCACCCGGCCCAGCATCGAACGGACGATCCAGGTCTCGACCGAGGACGGCCCCACCGGGTTGGGGAGCCTCCGCCAGCAGGACGCCTTCCGTGTCCATCCGGACAAGGTCCGCCAGCTCGACGTCGGGGAGTGCTTCGTGATCGCCCAAGGTCGGGCGGCACGCGTTTCTGTCACACCGCTGCGATTCGATAGGGGAGTGGAACCGACGACGGCGAGGAGGACACGATGATCACGACACCGCTCTACCTGCTCTGATACTCGAGCTTCCGAATGTCCTTGTGCGCTTCCTGATCGCCTACGGGATCGTCAGTCTTCTCGGTGCATCCGACGATCTTGCAATGGCCCTTGCCGGCGGGGTCGCGTTCCTTCCGCTGCTGCTGTCACTGGCGACCTTCTTGTTCGGTTTGCCCGGCGGATGGGGCCTCTACGGGGAGCTCGGTGCCCGGCGGCCGAGCCTGCGTGAGAAGGCGGTCTTCGAGCCAGTGCTGGCCAAGCTGCGCCGACGCGGTGGAAGGATGCCGAAGGCCTGGTTCGTCATCGACGACCCGGTGCCCAACGCTCAGACGTTGGGCAGGACCGTCTACGTCAACAGTGGGATGATCGGCCACCCGTCGCTCGAAGCAGCTCTCGCCCACGAATGTGGACACATCGAGACTCGAATCGGCGACAGGCTGCTCGCGCTCGTGCGTCTCGAGTTCCCCGGCCTGCGGGTTGTCCGCGTCTATATCGACAGTATCGGCTGGACGATTACAGCCAAGATCGTGAGGGTCGTCTCAGGCGGCGTCTCGTGGGAGCTTCCGATCCTTCGGTCCCTGTGGGCCGCGTACTTCCGTCGTGGCGAACACGCGGCCGACCGATACGCCAAGAGGCTCGGCCACTCGTTTGAGCTCGCTGAGTACCTCGACGTCTACGAACGGCCCCTCGACGGTGCGACGCCGTTCCGACGTGGCCGGTCACATCCCTACGCTGAGCAGCGGATCGGACGGCTTCTCAAGTGATGCCGCTTGGCGGGCTGATACCCCGACAGTCCCAGGGAGATCCTACGGAGTCCGACGACCCAGGAGGCGCCCTTCGGATTGGTTGCCGTCTGGCGTCTGGTCAGACGGTGTCGCGGGCGACCACGGTGTCGTAAAGGCCGTAGTGGGTGAGGCCAGGGTGCGAGTCGATGCCGGTGTAGGCGAGGCTGGAGTCTTCGTAGCGGCGGAACGCGAAGACAGCCTGGTTCATCTGCTCGG
>JAADGS010000004.1 GCA_013152275.1 Actinomycetota bacterium
CAAAGCCGCTGCGGTACTTTCCCCCCAACGGTCGCTTCGCTCCCTGGGGGGACCAATAGCCGCCCCACGGTCTTGCATCGATGCCGCGTCGCGCCACGAAGTACGAGAAGAACCGAGCCGCCGGTCCGCGCACCCTATTGAAGGTCTTCGATACTCAGGACAGGAATCTGCTCGTCGTGAGGAAGGTCGGCGTTGATGAGCCCGATCTCGGCGTTCAACGCCTCGACACGTTCTCGTCGCTCCGTGTCGCCGGCGAACCGAGCGAACTTCTCTTTCCTGATCCGTCTGCGCAGTTCCCACGCCGCATCCTGAGCCCGGGCCCGCCGGACCCAGGCGCGTGCCCACCACGCAGGGTCGTAGTTGCCGTCGAGTCCTGGAATCGGTCGGCCGGCTCCCTCGAGATCGTCGAACTCCCCGCGCTCCACCGCCTCGCGGATCTCACGCTCCACAAGGAACTCGGGTTCAGACCGCGTCACGTCCACGAACTCACTCGAGGACGACGCCGGTCCCATAGGCAAGGATCTCCGAGGCATTCTGCATCACCATCGATGTCGAGAACCGCATACTGACGATGGCGTTTGCACCCTGCTGCTCCGCATCTTCGACCATCCGCGCGAGCGCCTGCTCACGCGACTCCCCCATCATCTTCGTGTACTCGACGATCTCGCCCCCGACCATGTTGCGAAACGCCGCCATGATGTCCTTGCCGACGTGCCGCGCCCGAATCGTGTTGCCCTTGACCAGGCCCACCGTCTTGGCGATCGTGCGGCCTTCGATCGTATCCGCCGTGGTGATGATCATTGCCGAACCTCCTTGAAGTCGTCCGTCTGCGCTGTCGACAGGCGGTCGTTCACCACGATGCCGATGAGGATGAGCGCCCCGAGGCCGATCGCTCCGACCGCTGCTCTGACGAATACGGGGATCTCGTTCGCAAGGAAGAAGCCCTTCACCGACCAGCCGACGAGGGCCAGGACCCCGGCCCCGATGAGGACATACGCGACTCTCTGCATCGTTGCACCTCCTGTCTCCAGACTACGCTCCACGACGGCGGCCGGCGGCAGGTCGCCGGTGCCCGCCGCCGAGAACCGGGGGTCCGCTCAGCCTTCCGGGTTCATGACCCTGCCGAGGAAGAGCAGGGCGCCGGTGGGTACGTCCCGAAGGGCGAAGATGAACGGCCGGTCGATCGTCAGCCTCGCCTCTTCGAGCGGCGCGGACGTTGCTCGCATCACCACTCCGGTGGCGGCAGCCGCCTCCGTTCCCTCCTCGTCCACCGCGATGTACGCCTCGTGAACCACGTCGCCGATGTACAGCGTCTCTTCGGTGGTCATGCCCGAAAAGTCCGCCGTGCGCTGATCGAATGCGGTGTGCATCCCGAGGTCGCGAAGCGCCGTGTTCAACCCGGCTTGGGTACGGAGCTTGAATCTCGGAATGGTCAGCGACACCGAGGTTTGCGCCCCGGAAAGACTCGCGACGGCGTCGTCGAGCAGACCACGACCGAGCCGCCCTTCGACGTCGGTGAACCGTCCCTCGTCCGGAACCACGACGAGCATCGCCAGATCCTCGCCAACATATGGCATCTGCACCGCCTGCCAGCCGTCCCCCGTCCCATACGAGAAAGAACTCGTCTGATGCATCATCGGCACGTTCACACGGTTGCCATCGAGCAGGGTGAACGGCCCGTCGGTTGTGTCATTCGGATCGAACTGGTGCTCCCAGGTGGCATCCAGATAGACGGCGTTGACGAGCACGAGTCTGGTCAGCGAGTCGAGCGCGCCTCGGGGGACGAGATCGAGGATGTTGTCGTTGGTTTCACTCGCGACCCACTCGTTGATCTGGATGCGAGCCTGCTCGGCCGCGGTCTTGAAATCGACCAGTCGCATGCCGGAGCCGTAGTCGGCGCCGAGCGTATCGAGGAACGGCTGTTCGAAGGTCACGCCCTGCTGTCCCCACAGGCTGTTGGCGGTGCTGAGTTGGACCCCCTCATCACCCTCGGTGAAGCTACGTGACTCGAGGGCGAGGTCGAGTGCATTCATCGCCTGGTGGAAGGCCTCGTCGTCGAGTTCCACATGCAGTACACGCGCCATCTCTTCTGCGGTCACACCTCTGGCACCGATGTAGGTCATCGCCAGCGCAGTGACGATGCTTGCCGGTGAGAAGACGAGGTTGCCGTCACCCGTGGCCAGCATGGCGTACAGATTGGTGCCGAACGCCTCCATGCCTGAGGCAACCGATGCCACATCGCCAGGGCTCACCTCCATCGTGGCCCGGGGAACGTCCGACATCGCCATCGCAACCGATGGAGATGCTTTTGTCCCGCTACATGCGCTCGTGACGAGCACGACGGCCAAAACCGGCAAGAACAGCTTGCCTCTCATCGCCACCTCCTCTACTCAAGGTTCGACGATGAGCATGGGCTCGAGGTTCCCCTCCGACGCGAGTAGGCCCACCTCCGGTGGGCTCACTCACGTCAGAACGGACGGGTCAGGACTCGCTGCCGCGCAGACCGCTGAGCCCTCCTGCAATCACCAGCACCGTGCCGATGATCAAGATGAAGAACCCGATCCCCGGACTGACGGTATATGCCTCGGGAATCATGCCGCCGGCCGCCGCCCGCGCCATCCCCGCCTGCATCGTCTCAGCCAAGTTCAAGGCGTCGAGATACTTGACGACCGAGTACGCGAGCAAGGCGACGCCGATCACCGCGGTGACCAGTGACGACGATCTACTCATCGCAGCGCTGCGCACACCGAGAAGAGCCAGAACCACCACGGTCACGATCAGGATGACGAGCACGATCTGTGCCCATGTGGCGAGCCCTCCCCAGATCGTCGGGACGCCGACCGGGAACGCCGGATCCGCCGTATGAAGTGCCGGGAGCATGTTCGCTCCAGGCGTTGTCAAGGCCTTCAGGAACAGACCGATGATCCCGATGACTACTCCGGCAAGTGCCAATAATCGACCAGTGTGCATGGCTTTCTCCCTCCACTCCGCGTCGCTGCTGATCCTAGGCTAGGCCTCCGCACCCCCCGGATGCCTGGAAAACCGACGGAGTTGCACTTTTGTGAATCCTCACCGATACGACCCCATGTGGCGTGTTCCCTCCCTTGCACGACCCGGACGGGCTCGATTCCTGGCGGGAGCGGACCGGTCGATGACCGACCGCCGCGGCCGCCCACCTGCCATCCATGGTCCTGCGCCGACCGGCCCGGGATCGGTTCATGCCGGGTGGAGCCGAACCTCGACGGGGATTGCCGTGAGCACCGCGTTGCCTGAGAGCGGATCCATCGTGCCGGGGCTGAGTCGATTCGAGTTCACTCCCGGTCGCCTCGCAGCAACGCTCAGTCCGGTCCCGTCGAGGTCATGTCCCCACCCGTGGGGCAGACTCACGACACCGGGCATGATCGCCTCGGTGACGTCGGCGGGAACGGTCACGGTGCCCGCCTGCGATGTCACGGAGACGGACACTCCTTGACCGATACCGAGACGTTCCGCGTCGCCGGGATGGATCTGCAGGGTGCAGCGCTCCTTGCCCTTCACGAGGATGTCCAGGTTGTGCATCCATGAGTTGTTGCTGCGGAGATCCCGTCTCCCGACCAGCAGCAGGCCGTCGGAAAGAGGAGCATCGAGGGCAGCCTCCAGTCGAGGTATGTCGGCCAGCAGAGTCTCCGGGGCAAGCTCGATCTTCCCCGATGGCGTCGCCAGGGCATCGGGAAACCGTGGCTGCATCGGACCCAGGTCGATGCCGTGGGGATGGTCCCGCAGTTTTCGGAGCGTCAGGCCCTCCAGGTTCTGGCCGTACGCATCACCGTACGGGCCGGTGCGAACGAGGAAGTCGAGGATCCGGTCCGGTCCACTCCCGCCCTCCGTCGCCGCACCGACCTCGGCGCCACTCCGACCGAATACGGCAGATGCTTCGTCTCCGATCGCGGCGCCGACCAATGTGGTGAACACCAGATCGTCGAACGGTTGGATATCGGCGTCAGGTGGCATCCCCGCAACGATGGCGGCCAGACGGAGCAGTATCTCCCATTCGTCTGGCATGCCGTCAGGGATCGGGAGGACCGGAGGCGAGTAGTTGGCCACGTTGCGGACTGCGAATCCGAGAAACGCGAAGTCGTAGTGGGCGTGATTCAACGGTGACGGGGCAGGAAGGATCACATCGGCGTGACGCGTGGTCTCGTTGCGATAGATGTCGACACTCACCATGAAATCGAGCCCTGAGATTGCAGCATCGAAACGCTCGCTCTCCGGTACGGTAAGGACCGGATTACCGCCGACGGTGATCAGTGCCCGGACCTGCCCCTCACCGTCCGTTTCAATCTCCTCTGCGAGCGTCGAAACGGGAAGTTCGCCACGCACTTCCGGCAATCCCTTGACACGGCTGTGCCAGCGCCCGGTCCGAAAGCCTCCTCGTTTCCGTGGTCGCTCGTGAGCAGCGCGAGGAAACATCGCTCCGCCGATTTCGTCGAGGTTGCCAGTCAGGATGTTGATCACGTCGACGAGCCAGGCGGCAAGCGAACCGAACTCGGTCGTGTGTGTGCCGATCCTCCCGTACACTGCGGCCGTCTCCGCCTGGGCCAGTTCATGGGCGATACGTCGAGTCGTCTCGGCGTCGATTCTGCAGGTCGCT
This sequence comes from Actinomycetota bacterium, assembly GCA_013152275.1. Classification (NCBI taxonomy): domain Bacteria; kingdom Bacillati; phylum Actinomycetota; species Actinomycetota bacterium. The sequence goes on from JAADGS010000004.1 coordinate 4,631, forward strand.
TCGACTCGTTCGGGGCTGAACCGAGCGGCGACTCGTGCGATGTCATCGAGGCCGGTGCATGCCTCCTCCAAACGTCCCGGTGTGACCAGGTTCTCGTCGACGAGTGTGTGCACGATGGCGAACAGCCACAAGGCGTCGGTACCGGGACGAATGAACAGATGCTCGTCGGCGAACTCGGCCGTCCGGGTCCGCCGGGGATCGACGACGACGACCTTGCCTCCGCGCCGACGAATGCCCTCGAGCCGTCCCGGCCAGTCAGGAGCCGTCGCAAGGCTGCCGTTGGAGGCGTGGGGGTTTGCTCCAAGCATGAGCAGATAGCCGGTGCGATCCAGATCCGGCACCGGGATCAAGTCGGGATGACCAAACATGAGCCCGCACGACAGGTGCTTCGGCATCTGGTCCACCGTTGAGGCCGTGAAGACGTTCTTGGATCCCAAGGCTTTGACGAGTGCCCGGCCGTAGATGGGGCCGCTCATGTTGTGGGCATTCGGATTGCCCAGGTAGACGGCCACGGCATCGCGGCCGTGTTCCGCAAGGATCGGTTGCAGACCCGCGGCTACGTGCGCGAACGCCTCTTCCCAGGTCGCCGCCTCAAAGCCGCCATCGCGCCTGATCAAGGGTGTTCGCAGCCGATCGGAGTCGGCGTGGAGCTGCTTCAGGGAAGACCCCTTCGGACAGATGAACCCGTGGCTGAACACGTCGTCACGATCGCCGCGAATCCTCACCACCTCGTCACCGTCGATCGAGATCTCGAGTCCGCAGGTTGCCTCACAGAGCGGGCAGGTTCGGTAGACGGTTGTTCGTGTCGACACACGGTCCTCCCTCATGCAGATCGGTCCAGAGCCTCGTGGTCGGTGCCGACGATCTCCGTCCGTGCCCGAGCAGCATATCGTCAAACTCCTCCTTGGAGCCCGCCGGGCACTTCGTGGTGCGCATCCCCTACGCCGGCGCAAAGCCGCTACGGCACCTTCCCCCCTACGGTCGCTTCGCTCCCTTGGGGGGACCAATAGAC
>JAADGS010000005.1 GCA_013152275.1 Actinomycetota bacterium
CGCGGGTTCTGGGACACCCCCATCGGGTTCGTCACAGAGCTTCCTCACCCACTTCCCCCTGAGGGGGAAGGAAAGAATGGGTCCGGCGCTTCCTTCTGAGGGTGTGGTTCCGGTTGCGCCAGCTCTGGGACACCCACATCGCCTCGAAGACTCACCCACTTCGCCCTGAGGGGGAAGGAAAGAATGGGTCCGGCGCTTCGCCCTGAGGGGGTGGCTCCGGCTGCGCCGGTTCTGGGACACCCCCATCGCCCCGAAGGCTCACCTGCTTCCCCCCGAGGGGAAGCAGGTGAGGGGACCGGCTACTCGACCGTCCAGGTTCCTGCCGAGCGGAGAAGCTCGTCGAGGTCGCCGACGCCCTTCTTTTCCTGGGCAGTGTCGATCTGCTGCTGGAGAACGTCCTCATAGACCGGCCGCTCCACGCTCCGGAAGATTCCAAGCGGGGTGGGGCCGTGCGGGCCGTGCGACAGGCGGCTCAGTGCGAATGCAACGCTCGGGTTCACCGCGTGCGCGTCGTGCACGACGATCTGTGACGGATCGACGGATGCCGTCGGAACCACCTTCGCGGCGCCGTTCTCCAGGATCACCGCATGCTCGCCCTCGGGGCCGAACACGACCGGTTTGCCGTGCTCGAGATTGATCCGGTTCTCGTCACGAATCTGCTTCCCGGTCAGTTCCAGGAACGCATGATTGTTGAACACGTTGCAGTTCTGGTAGATCTCGATGAGCGCGGTGCCCCGATGCTCGTACGCGGCCCGGAGAATCTCCATCGTGTGCTTGCGATCCATGTCGATGGTTCGCGCCACGAACGAGGCCTCGGCGCCGAGCGCGAGGCTCACCGGGTTGAACGGCCGATCGATCGAACCCATCGGGCTCGACTTGGTGATCTTGCCGACTTCACTGGTCGGCGAGTACTGGCCTTTCGTGAGGCCGTAGATCTGGTTGTTGAACAACACGAGCTTGACGTTCACGTTGCGGCGCATCAGGTGGATGAAATGGTTCCCGCCGATCGACAGTGCATCACCGTCGCCCGTGGTCACCCAGACAGACAACTCCGGACGGGTGATTGCGATGCCGGAGGCGATCGCCGGGGCCCGGCCATGGATGGTGTGCATGCCGTAGGTGTTCATGTAGTACGGGAAACGGGAGGAGCAGCCGATTCCCGAGATCACGACGAAGTTCTCTTTCGGCAGGCCTGCCTCGGCGAAGAACGACTGGATGGATGCCAGAATGGTGAAATCCCCACAGCCGGGGCACCACTTGACTTCTTGATCGGACTGGAAGTCCTTGCGTGTATAGGTGAGTGTCTCGGTCATGCGAGGATCTCCCGGATCTTCTTCTCGACGGTCGATACCTTGAACGGGAACCCGGTCACCTGGTTGAGGCCCACGGCGGGCACCAGGTACTCGGCTCGGAGCAGATGACGAAGCTGCCCGGAGTTGACCTCCGGTACGAGAATCGTCCGATACTTCAACAGAATGTCACCGAGGTTGGCCGGGAACGGGTTCAGGTACCGCAGATGGGCTGTAGCGGCCTTCAAGCCGTCCTTGCGGACCCGCCTGACCGCCCCCATGATCGGTCCATACGTCGAACCCCAGCCGAGTACCAACAAGTCGGCGTCTTCGTCGCCTTCAACCTCCAACGAGGGAATGTCATTGGCGATGCCTCGGATCTTCCAGGCTCTGATGTCGGTCATCAGCTGGTGGTTGGCCGGATCGTACGAGACGTTTCCGATGACCTCCTGCTTCTCGAGGCCGCCGACACGATGTTCGAGCCCCGGTGTCCCCGGGATTGCCCACGGCCTTGCCAACGTCTTCTCGTCCCGCAGATATGGCAGGAAGCGCCCATCCGCGTTCGGTTCGACCGCGAAGGGAACGGAGATGTCCGGCAGCGAGTCGAGGTCCGGCAGCAGCCATGGTTCCGAGCCGTTGGCGATGTAGTTGTCGGACAGCAGGATCACCGGTGTCATGTACTTGAGAGCGAGTCTGGCCGCCTCGATCGCGGTATCGAACGCGTCGGACGGCGACTTGGCGGCAAGGATCGGCAGCGGAGCCTCCCCGTGGCGCCCATACATGGCGAAGAGCAGATCCGTCTGCTCGACTTTCGTCGGCAAACCCGTCGACGGCCCTGCCCGCTGAACATCGATGATCACCAGCGGCAGCTCGATGCTGACCGCCAGCGACACCGACTCACTCTTGAGGGCGAGGCCCGGTCCGCTGGTTCCCGTCGCGGCGAGGTGTCCGGAGAATGCAGCTCCGATGGCGGAGCCGATACCTGCGATCTCATCTTCCGCCTGGAACGTCATGACATCGAAATTCCTGCGCTTCGCCAGTTCCTGCAAAATGTCCGACGCGGGAGTGATCGGGTAGCTGCCGTAGAACAGCCGGAGCCCTGCCGCCTTTGCAGCGGCGATCAGTCCCCAGGACAGCGCCGTGTTGCCGGTCACATTCGTGTACTCGCCGGGTTCGAGGGCCGCTTTCCGAACGTGGAACGTGTGTTTGAACGCGGCCGTGTTCTCGCCGTAGTTGTAGCCACCCTTCAGGGAGGCGATGTTGGCTGCCGCGACCTCGGGTCTGGAGGCGAACTTCTTCTTGAGCCAGTCGATCGTGGGGTCGATCGGCCGGGTGAAGATCCATCCGAGCAATCCGAGCGCGAACAGGTTCTTGGATCGCAACGCATCTCTGCTGCTGACCCCGGTGTCCGCGACGGCGGCCTTCGTGAGACGTTCCATCGGCACCGCGAAGACCCGGTAGCCGTCCAGCGAACCATCTTCCAACGGATTGGATTCGAAACCGGCCTTTTTCAGGTTCCGAGGTTCGAAAGCGTCGGCGTTCGCGATGATCATGCCGCCTGGTTTCACGCCCTTGAGGTGTGCCTTGAGTGCGGCGGGATTCATTGCCACCAAGACGTCGGCTTCATCACCTGGCGTGAGAATGTCGAAATCTGCGATCTGCACCTGGAACGAAGAAACGCCGGCGACGGTACCGGCCGGTGCCCTGATCTCGGCGGGGAAGTTTGGGAATGTTGCGAGGTCGTTGCCGAACAAGGCCGAATCGCTTGTGAAGCGGGTCCCGGCCAGCTGCATGCCGTCACCGGAGTCGCCTGCAAAGCGGACGATGACCTTGTCGAGCTCTTCTACCTCGTGTGGTTCGAGAGTGGTTGTGTCGTTCGACACGTTGGTCCTTTCACGCGTAGAGCAGCCGTATCTCCCGGTGCTCGGCGTGAGTCTACCGATCCTGGCCGGTAGTCCAAGCAGGTGCCGACGTCAGGGAATCGGGGGCGGGGAGAAGGCCGCGATGCGAAGATTCTCAAGTGCCCTTCCCGTGGCGAGAAGGCGGTGTTCGGCCCACCGGGGAGCTATGAGTTGCAGGGAAGGAGGTGGTGTCCCCGGTGCGCGGAGCGGCACGCTCAAGGCCGGCACACCCATGTGGTTGACGAGTGAAGAGAACCACGAAAGTACCCTGCGATACGGGACACCATCGATGGTCGGTTCTCCGATCGTCTTGCGGGTTGCCGCGACCGTCGGTGTCAGAAGCAGGTCCACGTCCTGGAAGGCGAGCGCCGTCGCGTTGCGCAGCTTCGCCGTCCACTCGAGTGCGTCGATGTATTGATCGATCGTGATATCGAATGCGGTGCGCAGCCGTTCGGCCACGGCCGGACCGTAGGGTCGGTTCCCGAACCATGGGCGGTGAACGTTCGCGGCCTCACCGCCGACGATCCATCCACCGTACCGGGACGGCACGAGTGTCGGGGCCCGGAGTTCGGTGACGATCGCACCCGCGTCGGAGATTCGATCGATTGCGGTCGCGAATGCAGTTACGACGTTCGGGGCCGCGGGAGCGTCGGTGATCCATGGCTGGGGGAGACCGATGCGTATCCCGGAGAGGTCGGCTCGTGCCTCGTCGGGTATCGGTACCGGGCGGGGAGCCGACCACGGGTCGTGTGGATCGTGTCCTGCCAGAGCCGTGTACAGGAGCGTCACGTCTTCGACGCTTCGTCCGAGCGGCCCGACCGTGTCCAGTGATTTGGCGAGCGGGAACACTCCGGTGAGCGGAACCCGTCCGTGGGTCACCTTGAGCCCGACAACGCCGCACATGCCCGCGGGCACGCGCACGGAACCGCCCGTGTCGGTCCCGATCGCGGCGGCAGCGAGACCCGCGGCGACAGCGACGGCGGAACCTCCCGACGACCCGCCGGGGGAAGTCTGGGTATCCCATGGATTGCGAACGGGACCGAACCAGTGGTTCTCACTCGAGAATCCGTAGGCGAACTCGTGGAGGCCGGTCCTGCCGATGATTACGGCGCCGGCCGCTTCGAGGCGTTCGACGATGGTTGCCGATCGGTCGGCGATCCGTTTGTAGAAGCCCGAGCCACAGGTCGTGGGGAGTCCCGCCTGATCGATGAGATCTTTGAGGGCGATCGGAACCCCGGCGAGCGGCCCTGGATCCTGGCCCCGGGCAACCAGCTGGTCAATGATCTTCGCTCGTGCCAGCGCGCGCTCCTCATCGATGAGCGTGTAGGCGTTGAGCGTGTCCTGGTAGGACTTGCTGCGGTCCAGGGCGCTCGCGATCACTTCCACCGCGCCGATCTCACCTCGACGGACGGCTTCTGCGTTGCCGGAGACGTTCACCACTCGATGTCGAGAGTGTCGGGGAAGATCGAGATCCATGGTTTGCCCGGGGGGACCGTCAGGGTGGATCCGTCGGGGCGTTTCAGGTGGAAGACTTCCTCGGTGGAGTCTCTGGTCCACGTGCCCTCTTCGACCTCGCCTCCCGCGAACACGAGGACGCGGCCCGAACCGACGGTGTCCATGGCCGGGACGGACTTCCCGTCGGAAGGTTTGGGAGGCCGTGCCGTGTATCTGCGGGCGACGATCACGACGAGCGTGTCCGCTGCGATGGGGCCGGTTGTGCCATCTTTGGCGAGCCACTCGTGTGGCCTGCCGTCGGATGTGCGCGTGTAGTGCTCGCCGTCCCAGGTCCAGACGGTTCGTGGAGACCAGTAGAGGGTGATCTTGGTCGCGGGACCGTCGGGTTTGAGCGGTCCCCAGGTGAACAGGTTTGGTGGAGGTGCGTCGGGGAAGCGCAAAGAATCGGCGAGCGCGCGGAGCGCCGGAGTGCTGCCATACAGGTTATGGGGCGGTTTACGCAGGGAGATGCGGAACATCTCCGGTGAGGGCGCGTAGAGGAGGGGAACGTTCGCATTGCGGATGAAGCGGGTGATCCAGTTCGAAGCTCCGCTGATGGCGAAGGTCGCTCCAAGGGGTTTGATCAGTCCAGGGTCGGTTGGGCGTCCAGACCGGATCGGTCCGAGATACGTCGAATCACCCACATTGAACAGGGCTATGAATCGTGTGACCCCTTCGACGGGGAGTTCGATGATCGCGTCGGCGTCCGGCAGCCCCGACTGCGGGCGGGCAGCCGCGTGGTTGTCGATCTTGACGGCGAGCACTCTGCGGTCGATGAGCGCCGGATCGTCGACGGGAAGGCCGTTGAGTGGCGCGACCGGACCGTCGTAGACGGTCGTGGTGGTCGTTGGCTCGGCCGTCGTGGTCGTAGCGGCCGTGGTCGTGGTCGTCGCGGCCGTGGTTGTGGTGGTCGTCGTCACGGCTGCAGTCGTCGTTGCGGTCGTATCCGCGGCCTTCCCCGAGCAGGCCGTCGCGAGCAGAGAGAGGGCGAAGATCGTGATGAGGAGCGATCGCATGACGGAACGAGTGTAGCGATGCTGCCCGGTTTCCCGTTCCCGGCAGTTGACGCGGCCTCGTCACGGTGGGGCCGTTCTGCCGGATGCTCAGAGGAGCGGCATCAGTTCGGAGGCGATGCGTTCGAGTGTCTCGGTTTGCCGACTGTACGGCATCCCGGAGAACAGCGAGCGTGCCACGATGTGCAGGGGCACACCGACCCTGTCCCGCACGGCATGGAGCCGTTCTGCGATCTGCTCCGCGGGCCCGACCATCACCGATGCTCGCAGCTCCTTCTCGGAGGTCGGGTCGAGCGGTGGGGGAGCGGGAATCGGTCCCGTTCGACCGGCGGAGATCTCCATGTCCTCGTACTTCCAGCGCATGTGGTGGATGTGCTCGCGAATCTCCGACCAGCCCCGGTCTGCATCGTCGCTCGGGTAGATGATGGCGTAGTACGCCCAGGTGAAACGATCGGGATCTCGGTCGTGGCGGCGCATTTCCTCGGTCGCCATCTCGATCTGGGCCTCGAGGCCTTCGGGGGCCGCATTGGAGAAGAAGCCGTCCGCGAGTCGGGCAGCCCTGCGCACCGCGGCTGGAGCGCCGCCTCCGATCCAGATGGGGATGTGGCCGGTCGGCGTTGGACGTACGGCCAACTCGGGGAAGTCATAGACCTGTCCCTCGTGGTGAAACGGCACGCCGGACCACGCCTTGGGGAGGATGTCGAGGATCTCGTCCATGGCCTTTCCGCGTGTGTGGAGATCGGCGCCAAAGCCCGCGTATTCGATGCCGGACCAGCCGAGCCCGAGACCGAGGATCAATCGCCCGCTGCTGATCAGGTCGACGACTGCCGCATCTTCGGCGAGCCGGAGAGGGTGGTGCAGCGGTGCCACGATCACGCCGGTCCCGATTCTGATCCGGGAGGTGCGCGCCGCCATGGCCGCCGAAAGCGGCAGCAGGGACGGCGCATACCCATCATCGACGAAATGGTGCTCGGTCGTCCAGATGGACGCGTAACCGAGCCGCTCCGCTTCAACCGTGAGATCGAGCGCCTCTCGATAGAGATCCTCCCACGTCCGCGGATCGCCCGCGGTTCGCTGGCAGGAGATCAGACCGACGCCGAGGTCCATGGGCTCACTCCCCACAGCCGGTTCCTCCTTGGATCGACACGACCGTACCGTCGGGTCCGGTGAGAAAACCCCACAGAACTCCGGGTGGGGGGACGGACACACTGAAGTAGTCGCCGAACTCGTCCGATGTGATCTCGACGGTGTCTCCGTACGCCGCACGAAGGTCTTCGGTCGTCGAGCCGAGCCCGATGCCCTCGGCAGTCTTGAGGCCGAGCAGATCGACGTCGAAGAGGACATAGCTGTAGAAGAAGAAGTGGCGTGTCCCCTCATCGGCCCACTGGGTTTGCGCGTCTGTGTACACGGTGGTCAGGTTCGGCCATTCCAGCACCCGGATCAAAGTGCCGGGGCACGGTCCATAGATCTGGTCCCCTTCGCCGTTCACGGGCGGCACCCACCCGGTGTCCGAGTTCGGAGGTCCGAGGATTTCCTCGAAGGACGTGATGGCCTGCTCTGCGTCGGTGCCAAACATGATCCCATCGATGTTCTCCGGTCCGAGAATGAGAATCTCCGACGGCGGGAGGGTCGTGCTGGTCGTGGTGGTCGTCGGCTCGGTGGTCGTCGACGAAGACGTCGTGGTCGGTTGGGTGGTCGTCGGCTCGGTCGTCGTCGACGAAGACGTCGTGGTCGGTTGGGTGGTCGTCGTGGTGGTGGTCACGGCGGCAACGGTGATCGTGGTCGCTGGTTCGGATGACGGGCTGGTCAGCGCCACAATGGCAACCCCTGCGAACACGAGTACGACGGCGCCTGCGAGCGCCCCGATGATGCGCTTCTGTGTAGGGGTCACGCGATCCTCGCAGGGTTCGGCCAGTACCGTGCGATGACCGTGTGGAGCAGTGCATCGATGGGAAGCGGTCCGACCTGCCTGCTGTCACCGGCGGAGAGATGCCGGGCATCGCCCAGGACGATGGCCTCGTGATCGTCGAGACTCCATTCGGTGTCCGGTCCGGAAGACTGGTCGGTCCAGGGTTCCTCGAGGACCGAGCCGTTGATGAGCACGTTGCCGTCTCGTATCGTCACCTGCTCTCCAGGTAGGCCGATGACCCGTTTCACGAGCCAGGACTCGGGCCTGGTCGGATGTTCGAATACGACGATGTCTCCGCGCTTGGGAGTCCGCTCCCAGGTCAAGACCCGATCACCCGGCCGGAGTGTCGGTGTCATCGAGACTTCGCTGATCTCAAAGCGGGCGAGGCGCTGATACGTCCGGCGCGCCGCAGCACCACCGGCAAGGGCGACGAGCAATGTGCCCGCGATGCGCAGTTTTCCCATGGGCCGTCTCCGTTAGCTATGTCCAGAGTGTATCGTCGGTGGCGTTAGCCCATTCTGCCAGGAGGTATTCGTGGGCCTGTTTGCCCCCGTACGTATCGCCCATGCCCACTGTGACCTGTTCTGCGGTGTCTATGACCCGGCGCAGGCGAAGATCGAGGCTCTGTCGGTACTCAAGATCACGCAGAAGTACCAGGAATCCGACGATCCCGTGTTCCGTGACCGGGCGCTCGCCCTGAAAGAGGAGCGGGCCGAACTGGTCAAACATCATCTGATGGTGCTGTGGGCCGACTTCTTCGGACCCGAGCACGTCGCGGCGTTTCCGCAGCTTCACGATCTGTTCTGGCGTGCGATCAAGCAGGCGGGCATCGCAAAGAAGACCGTCGATCCTGAGGACGGGCGCAGACTGCTCGAGCTGATCGACGAGATCGCCGAGATCTTCTGGCAGACGGACAAGGCGAAGGCGATGGGGGTTTACCCGCCGAGTTGAGTGTCGCGTCGCTGCCCGGGAATGCCGTTCGCATGACCGGGCAGGCCTCGGTCGCCCGGCGGGCTCCTACAGAGCCGTGTCGTCCAGTTTGGTGAACAGCGGGCCGATGTCGCCGAGGCGGGTGCCGCCGGGGACATCGGGTCTGCGCAATCCGCCCTGCGCGGCTTTCAGTCCAAGTATGTCATGGAGGCGAGCCGAGGTGAACGGCAGATAGGGCAGGAACCCGACGCTCAGCCCGGCGATTGCCGAAAGCGCAGCCCAGAGAACGGTTGCGGCGCGTTCCCGGTCCTGTTTGATGACCTTCCATGGCTCCTGGGCATTGAGGTAGACGTTGACGACCTGCGCTCCTTGCATCGCGGTCCGCAGCCCCGAGCGCAACTCGACGTGTTCGATGAGATCGGCCTCGTCGGTGAGGGTCCGGTCGATGGTGTCGAGGAGCTCGCGATCCTCGGCGGTGAGCGTCCCAGGCATGGGAATCATCCCGTCGAACCTGTGAGCCGTCAGGTTCAGAACCCGGTTCACGAGGTTCCCCCAGGTGGCGACCAGCTCTTCGTTGATGCGCCGCACGATCTCGGCATCGGACAGGTCGGTGTCGTTCTGCTCGGGGAGCGACGCTGCAACCGCGTAGCGTAGAGCGTCGGGTTCGAGCCGATCGGTGTACCAGGTGATGGAACGTCCGATCCCGCGACTGGCCGATCCCTTCTCTCCCTTGAACGTCACGTACTGGTTGGCCGGGACGTCGGTCGGCAGGTTGAGCCCCTCGTATCCCATGAGTTGACATGGCCAGATGACGGCGTGGAACACGATGTTGTCCTTGCCGATGAAGTAGTACGACTCGGCCTCCGGGTCCTCCCACCAGGCTCGCCAGGCTTGCGGATCGTCGGTCTGGCGCGCCCACTCCTTGGCAGCGGACAGGTAGCCGATGACGGCCTCGAACCACACATAGATACGTTTGCCCTCTCCCAGATCCGAGAACTCGGGGGGGAGCGGGATTCCCCAGGTCATATCCCGCGTGATGGCTCGATCGTGGAGGCCATCCTTCGTGAATCCGATCGCCATGTTCTGGACGTGCTTGCGCCAGCCCTGTCGTGATTCCAGCCAAGCCAACAGGCGTTCCTCGAATGCGGACAGGCGCAGGAAGTAGTGCTCGGTCTCGCGCATCACCGGGGTGGTGCCGGAGAACCGGCTGCGAGGATCGATCAGATCCTCGGGGTCGAGCTGACGGCCGCAATCGTCGCACTGATCGCCGCGCGCCCCGGTGTATCCACAGAACGGGCAGGTCCCCTCGACGTACCGGTCGGGCAGAAAACGGTCGGCCTCGGCGTCGTAGAACTGCGGCGTCGATTTGGCAACGATGTACCCGTGCTCGTGGAGACGCCGGAAGACGTCCCAGGTGACTTCCCGGTGATTGTCGGTCCCTGTCGTCGTGTACAGGTCCCACGAGATGCCGAGACTCTCCCAGTTGGAGAGGAACTCCTGGTGGTACCGATCGACGATGACCGACGGTTCCACTCCCTCCTGGTCGGCGCGCACGGTGATCGGAGTCCCGTGGACGTCGCTTCCGGAGACCATCAGGACCTGGTTGCCTGCCAGACGGTGGTAGCGGGCAAAGATGTCGGCCGGGAGGTACGCGCCGGCAAGGTGACCGAGGTGCCGCGAGCCGCTTGCGTACGGCCACGCGACGGCGACGAGGATATGCCGAGAGTCACTCATGGTCGCGCAGCGTACCAGGGGCGCGCCTATGCCTACGGCACCACCGGTCGAGGGGTGTCCGTACGGTCCACCATGACAACTCCCACGAGGATCAGAACTGCAGCGAGGCCGATGACGACGGTGAGACGCTCGGACAGGAAAACCGCCCCGGTGACCAGACTGACCAGGGGGACCAGGTAGCCGATCAGTGAGGCATGTGTTGCAGTGGTTCGCTGCACGACCCAGAGAAACCCGACGAACGGCACCACGGTTCCGATCGTCGCCAGGTAGCCGAGCAACCCCCACGAGACTGCTCCGATCGCACCGATCGACGTCGTTCCGAGGATCTCGGCCACAAGCAGGGACGCGCCGGCGGCGACGACGAACTGTGGACCTGCGAGCTCGGCAACGCTGTAGCGCTGCGTGTAGGTGCGGCTCAGCACACCGCCGAGCGAAGCCAGGAAGATCCCCAGGCCGGACCAGGCGACGCCGAGCAGTGGATTACCTCCGGTGATGCCACTCTCGCCGGTTGCGATCAGCACGGCCACACCGGCGAACGCGACAACGAGACCGCCGAGCTTCTTGGCGCTGAACGGCTCGTCGGCGAGGAGGAAGTGTGCCCAGACCGCCGTCGCGATCGGCACGAGCGTGACGAGCAGGCCCCCGAGGCCGGCTGAGATGTGCTGGAGGCTCAGGGTGAAGAAGACCGTCGGTCCCGACATGTTCACGATCCCGATGGCGAGTCCAGCGAGCCACGCTCCACGGTTGGCCGTCAGGCTTCTTCGCCACAGGAGCCATCCGGCCAGCAGGAAGGCGGACAGCAGGTAGCGGATGGAGATCAGGGTGAACGGGTCGACGCCGTGGAGCAGGACGCTGCGCGTGGCAACGCCGCCGGTACCCCACCCGAACGCCGCCAGCAGCATCGCGATCCAGATCTTCCTGTTCACCGCAGGCAGACTAGGTGAGCCGCGCGGCGACGTAGCCCTACCGCTTGCGGGTTCCCCAGCGTCGCACGATGTAGAGCCAGAACGGTCCGGGATCCCGGGTCTCGGGAACCGGGTCGGCGGAGGGGACCGGCTCGGGTCGAGGCGCCGGCTGAGGCGGGGCCGGCGGTGGCTTCGCCGCGTCCTCGAGCCGCCCTCGCAGTTCTCTCACCCGTTCTTTGAGGAACTGGGCTTCGGTTTCGGCCTTCGCGGCGCGTTCGCGAGCGTCGGCGAGCTGCTGCCCGGCCTCATGCAGGTTGCCGAGCTGGTTGAGGATCCGACGCCACTCGTCGACCGGGACGAGCATCGACCCCTCCGGCACCGGGGGTTCGGGCGGAGTCGGCGGCGAAGCCTGGGCCGGAGGCACCTGCTTGGCACGCGAATGCGGATGTCCCAGGTGGTGTGCCCGTTCGATCACGTCGTCCCTCAGGACCAGTCGCACGTCTCCGTCCATCTTCGTGGAGACCTTTCGCTTCCGGGCCCAGTTCCGGATGGTCGTCGCGGGAACGCCGGCAAGGTCGGACGCCTGCTCCAGCGTGATCCAACCACGCGGAGGTGGGGGAGGGCTGGGCCTCTGCCAGACGAATGCGGGGTCCATGTGCGTTGAGGTTAGTGCGATGGCTCGGTGGTCGTTCGCCTCGACTGCTCGCCGTGTGCCGATTCCCCTAGGATGCTCCTATGCCTTCGGAGCAGGAAGTACGCGAGCTGGTCCGCGCCGCCGTAGAAGCTCTGACCGAGCCTGCACCCTCCCCGGTGACGTCGTCGACGGAGATCGCCTCAGGTCCGGTCGCCATCGCCGTGGGCTCGGACCATGGGGGCTTTCCCTTGAAGGAGAAGATCGCCTTCTCGCTGAGGGAACGTGGCTACGACGTCCATGACTGCGGGACCGGGGGCAACGAGCCGGTGGACTACCCGGAGTTTGCCCACGCGGTTGCCCGACTCGTCGCCGACGGGACGTGTCGGTGGGGGATCATCGTCGACGGAGCAGGGATCGGATCCTGCATCGTCGCCAACAAAGTGCCCGGAATCAGGGCAGCCCTGTGCTACGACCTCTCTTCGGCCCGGAACAGCAGGGAACACAACCACGCTAATGTCCTCACTCTCGGCGCAGGCCTGATCGGAACCAACCTCGCGATGCAGATCGTGGACGAATGGCTGGCGACCGAATGGGGTCCGGGACGCCACGAACGACGAGTGGGATTGATCACCGAGATCGACCGCAGGTACCGCGCATGACGAACGAAGAGCTGATCGAGGCCATCACGAGGGAGATTCTCGCGGGCCTGCATCCGGATGAGGAGTTGTGTGATGGCGCGTGCGCATCCCACAGTCCGAACAAGGTCCGCGAAGTGGTCGCCAACGGGGCGAATCGGGTCTCCTACCACGGGTCCGGTGCCGACGTTCCCCGAGACCTTGCCAAGTACATCGATCACACGTTGCTGAAACCCGACGCCACCGCAGACGATATCGACCGTCTGTGCGCGGAAGCGGTCGAATACGGTTTCGCGGCCGTGTGCGTCAATCCGTTCTGGGTCAGGCGATGCAAGACGAACCTGCGGGGCACCGACGTGAAAGTCGCCTCCGTCGTCGGGTTTCCCCTCGGTTCCACGCCCGCGGAGATCAAGGCGTTCGAGGCGCGGCGGGTCATCCGTGACGGGGCATCGGAGATCGACATGGTGATCAATATCGGAGCGCTCCGATCCGGCGACTACGACCTCGTGCGCGACGACATCGCGAAAGTGTCGGACGCCTGTCACGAGTCGGGAGCACTCAACAAGGTGATCATCGAGGCGGCGCTGCTCACCGACGAGGAGAAGGTGATCGCATCGTCGCTGGCGAGGGAGGCCAAGGCCGACTACGTGAAGACGTCGACGGGTTTCGCATCGAGCGGGGCCACCGTGCACGATGTGCTGCTGCTGCGCGAGACCGTCGGGCCGAAGATGGGGGTGAAGGCGGCCGGTGGTATCCACACGGCCGAGGATGTGCGAGACATGGTGGCGGCCGGAGCGACGAGAATCGGCGCATCGGCAGGCGTTCAGATCGTGACCGGAGGTTGACCGAGTGAGTGATGTCGAACTGAGAACCTACGCGTTCCTGGACAGCCTGCAGCCGCAGTACGCCGCGTTTCTCGGCACGACGGCCCAGGGATTCCTTCCGCTCGCCGGCGACGCCTCCCTGTACGTCGAGATCTCTCCGGGAATCGAGATCAACCGTCTCACCGACATCGCGTTGAAGTCCACCACGGTCAAGCCGGGCATGCAGATCGTCGAGCGGTACTACGGGATGCTCGAGATTCATTCGCCGGAGCAGGCAGAGACCCGGGCCGCCGGGGCGGCGATCCTGGACGAGCTGGGCCTCACGGAGACGGATCGGATCAAGCCCCGGATTCTGTCGAGTCAGCTCATCCGGCGCATCGACGACCACCAGGCGCAGCTCATCAACAGGACCCGGCACGGCCAGATGATCATTCCTGGCCAGACGCTCTACGTGATGGAGGTCGAACCGGCGGCGTATGCGCCCCTGGCGGCCAACGAAGCGGAGAAGGCGGCCGACATCAACGTGCTCGAAGTTCGGGCGTTCGGTTCGATGGGCCGCGTGTACCTCGGTGGAGAAGAACGAGACATCGACGTCGGTTGGCGCGCCGCAGTTGCCGCCATCGAAGCCGTCGAGGGTCGCGAGAAATAGGAAACGAGAGGAGACAGTCCGATGGCTGAAGCGTTGGGGATGATCGAAGCCCGTGGCTTCGCAGCGATGGTCGAAGCGGCCGATGCGATGGTCAAGGCCGCCAAGGTCGAATTGGTGAGCTACGAGAAGACCGGTGGCGGGTATGTGACCGCAGTGGTACGTGGCGACGTCGCCGCCGTGAAGGCGGCGATCGAGGCCGGCGTCCGGAATGCAGAGAAGGTCGGCGAGGTCATTGCTACCCATGTCATCGCCCGTCCGCACACCAACGTCGACCTCGTGCTGCCGCTTGGTCGTACCGAGGAGGCGCAAGCCGAGACCTCCTGAGAGGAGACGACATGTTTCTGGCGCGAGTCGCCGGGACGCTCGTCGCGACCAGGAAGGAGCCCAGCATGGAAGGGCTCAAGTTCCTGGTGCTGCGACAGCTCGACGTCGATGACAGCGAGACCGGCGGCTACGTCGTGGCCGCCGACGCTGTCGGTGCCGGCGTCGGAGAGGTCGTGATGTATGCGACCGGCAGTTCCGCCCGGCAAACCGAGATGACGAACAACCGGCCGTGTGATGCCGTCGTCATGGCGATCGTCGACACGTGGGAGGTCGGCGGCGACGAGAAGTACCACAAGTGATCACCGAAGCTGAGATTCAGGAGATCATCGACCGGGTCCGTAGGAAGCTCGGCGACGCCGGCGAACAGGTCGGGTCGGGGCTTCGCGGCGCGGCCGAACTCGAGGCGATCTCCGCAGTCGAGCTCGGTGACGGGATTCATGCCACCGTGGACGAGGCGGTCGCCGCGGCGAAGTGTGCGTACAACACGTTTCGCGGTGCAGGTCTCGAAGCACGCAAGACGATCATCGCTGCCGTGCGGGCCTCGATGCTCCGGCACGGCGAGCAACTGGCGGAGATGGCCCATGCCGAGACGGGACTTGGCAGGGTCGAGGACAAGATCGTCAAGAATCGTGTCGTCACCGTGAAGGCGCCCGGTCCGGAGGACCTCGAGTTGGAGGCGACGACCGGCGACCTGGGCATGATGGTGACCGAGTTCGCTCCCTTCGGGGTCATCGGGTCCATCACTCCCACGACGAACCCGACCTCGACGATCATCAACAACACGATCGCCGTGGTTTCTGCAGGGAACGCGCTGGTGTTCAATGTGCACCCGAGCGCGAAGCGGGTCTCGGCCGAGAACGTCAGGATGATCAACCGGGCGATCGTCGCAGCCGGAGGTCCACCGGACCTCGTCACCGCCATCCCCAATCCGACGATCGCCTCCGCGCATGAGCTCATGGTCCATCCCGACGTCCCGGTGTTGCTCGTCACCGGCGGGGGAGGCGTCGTCAAGGAGGCGATGCGGACCAATAAGAGGGTCGTTGCCGCGGGCCCGGGAAACCCGCCCTCGGTGGTGGATCAGACCGCGGATCTGGACAAGGCGGCGCGAGACATCATCCTCGGAGGATCGTTCGACAACAACATCGTCTGTGTGGACGAGAAGACGGTGATCGCCGTCGACACGATCGCCGACTCGTTGGTGAGGAGGATGTCCCATCACGGGGCGTATGTGCTCAAGGAGCATGAGCTTCGCAGGATCGAACGGGTCATCTTCTCCGAGATGGGACCGCCATCGAAGCCGGGCGTCATCAACAAAGAATGGATCGGCAAGAATGTCGGAGAGATCCTGGCCGAGATCGGCGTTCAGGTCGGATCCGACGTGCGCCTCGCCGTCGCAGAGGTGCCGGTGGAGCACAACCTCGTATGGACCGAACAGATGCTGCCGGTCGTGCCGGTCGTGCGCGTCTCCGACGTCGACCGCGCCATCGACCTCGCCGTCCGATCGGAACACGGCTTTCGCCACACCGCCTCGATCCACTCGACGAACGTCGACACGATCACCAGGATGGCCAGGGCGATGAACTGCTCCATCTTCGTGGCGAACGGTCCCCACTACGCCGGACTCGGTGAAGGCGGGGAAGGATTCACGTCGTTCTCGATCGCCAGTCCCACGGGAGACGGTCTGACCAGACCGCGGACCTTCTCTCGCGAACGTCGAATCACGGTCGTCGGATCCCTGAGGATCGTCTGATGCGCCCCGCGCTGGCGCTCCTCGAGTTCGATTCCGTGGCTCGCGGGATCGAGGCGGGTGACCAGATGGTCAAGCGCGCGCCCGTCGAAGTGATCCGGGCCGGAACCGTGCATCCGGGGAAGTACCTCGTTCTCGTCGCCGGCGAGGTGGCCGATGTCGAAGAAGCCGTCACCGCAGGTCGAGCGGTGACGACCCTCGTGGACGTCGTACTGCTTCCGGACGTACACCCCGACGTCGCAGCGGCCGTCAAGGGAGTCCGACGTACCGGGGGAGGAGAGGCCCTCGGCATCATCGAGACGCGCACCGTGGCGGCGGTCATCCAGGCGGCCGATGCCGGGGTGAAAGGTGCAAAGGTGACGCTGTTGGAGCTTCGGATGGCCGATGGTCTCGGCGGCAAGGGCTACCTGCTGTTCCAGGGTGCGGTCTCCGATGTCGAGGCCGCGGTCGAGATCGGCTCCGCGAGCGTATCCGAACGGGTCATCTCGGTGGTCATCCCTCAGCTCCATTCTGAGATGGGGGACAACCTCTTCTCGAATGCGCGCTTTGCCGACCGGGTCGGCGAGGAGTAGCCGTGCAACTGGGGCGAGTCATCGGAACGGTCGTCGCGACGATCAAGGCGCCCGGTCTGGAGGGTGTGAAGTTTCTGATCGTGCAACCCCTCGATCGGGATCGGGGGCCGAAAGGGCGCCCGGTCGTCGCCGCAGATGCGGTGCACATGGCCGGCCCTGGCGAACTGGTCTACATCGTCGGGTCGCGCGAAGCGGCCCAGGCGCTCCCCGAAACGTTCGTGCCGGTCGATCACGCCATCGTCGGCATCGTGGACGCCGTCGAGGTGGGCCCATGAAGGTCGCCAGAGTGGTCGGAACGGTGGTCTCCACGATCAGCTCGCCCGTCTTCGACCATCGCACGCTCCTGGTGTGCGATCTCCTCGATGCCGCGGGCGATGCCGATGGGGATTATCTGATCGCGGTCGACACCGTCGGCGCCGGGGCCGGGGAGACCGTGCTCATCCTCGACGAGGGCACGTCTGCCCGCCAGGTGGTCGGATGGGAGACGGCACCGATCCGAGCCGTCGTGATCGGCATCGTCGACGAGATGGTGGTCGACGGCGAGACGATCATCTCGTAGGCAGTCGGTCGTTCCACCCCTTGATCTTGCCGCGACGGCACGCCGCGGCCGAGGCACCAAGTACGGAATACGGCGTACGAGATACGAAATACCTCTCCTGTCTTGACAAGTCGACATCAGGATGACATCATACTGACATCATTCGGGAGAGGGACAGTTGTTCGCCATCACACAAGGGTTCACGAGGGCGGTGCAGGCATCGATCAGGCGCAAGGTTGCGAATCGTCAGGTGTCAGACTGGGTTCCTGCCTCACGGCGCAGGGTCTTGCGACAGAAGAATGCGAGAGGCAGCAAGCGGGCAGCCTGAGAACGTATGATTCCAGCGGTCACGATGGTAGGAGGAGTGCATGTGCGACACCATGACGACATCATCATGCGCACACTCTTCATCGTCTGGAGCGGCCGGCTCGTCTCAATCGTAGGCTCGGGCTTGACGGGCTTTGCCCTCTTGATCCGGGTCTACCGGCAATCGAGATCCGGGACGATGCTCGCCTGCATCATGCCGGCGGCCACGGTCCCGGGAGTGCTCGTCCCATCGGTCGCCATGCGTTCCAAGAGCTCGCGTGGGCTGCTTCGGTGGATCGGAGGAGATCGCTACGCTCGCAGCGCCCACGTCGTGATGACGCTGCCACCGAGGAGGAATGCTCCGATGAGCGCGAGCAGGGCCTGATCTCCGCCGCACTCGGTGTCGTTGCAGAGGATGCCGTTCGTCTCCCAATTCCTGATCGCGGCGGTGAGTGACCCGACGCCGGCGAAACCTGCCGGGTCATCCGGGCCGTTGGTCGTGGCCGGCGCCGACGCGGTCCGAGGCCCGGTTGTCGTCGTCGGTGGGACCGTGGTGGTGGTCGCGGGTGGTGCCGTCGTGGTGGTGGTCGTCGTGGTGGTGGG
>JAADGS010000006.1 GCA_013152275.1 Actinomycetota bacterium
GACCACAGGGGCCTCCTCGACCACAGGGGCCTCCTCGACCACAGGGGCCTCCTCGACCACAGGGGCCTCCTCGACCACAGGGGCC
Organism: Actinomycetota bacterium; assembly: GCA_013152275.1. Lineage (NCBI taxonomy): Bacteria > Bacillati > Actinomycetota > Actinomycetota bacterium. Next base: position 86 of record JAADGS010000006.1, read on the forward strand.
TCCTCGACCACAGGGGCCTCCTCAGCCACAGGGGCCTCCTCGACCTCGGAAGCTGCTCCTTCAACCGGGGAATCCCCGGATGCTTCTTTCTTCTCGAGCAGTTGTGAGAGCATCGACGCCGCGTTGCGCGGCAGGGCCTGCAACAACCCGGCGAGTTTCACCATGGGTGCCTCGAACGCACCGGCCACCCTGCCAAGCAGGACGTCGCGCGGCTCGATGTCGGCAAGTCTGGCGATCTTCTCCGGCAGGAGGATCTCTCCGGCCAAGATGCCGCCCTTGATGATCAGCCGCTCGTGCTCCTTCGCGAAATCACGAAGTGCCTTCGCGACCGGGACCGGATCGTTGGCGGCAAACGCCAGCGCCGTCGGACCGGCAAGGACATCGTGGAGTCCCTCCAGGCCTTCTGCATCGGCGGCCAGTCGGGCCAAGGACATCTTGACCACCTTGTACTCGCCATCGGCTTGCCGCAAAGCGGCCCGAAGGGTCTGCTGCTCGGCAACCGTCAGACCGCGGTACTCGGTGACGAATGTCGCCCTCGCTTCGGTCAGCCGCTGTCGGATCTCTTCAACTGCCTGGACCTTGTCAGGTCTTGGCATTGCTCCTCCTCTATAAGTAAGGCTCCTCGCCGAATTACGACAGGAGCCACTGTGAGCGGAACCTGCGTGGGCCGGGGGATTTCCCCATTTGAGCTCTGCGAGCGCCAACGGTCTTCGGTCGAGGTGATAGGAGTTGTGGCCGGCACGATAGCAGTCTCATGACACAGCCGGCCATTCGGCCACGACCCGACGTCGCCAGTCGCCAGTCGCCAGTCGCCAGTCGCCAGTCGCCAGTCGCCAGTCGCCAGTCGCCAGTCGCCGAGACGTTCCCGGCAAGACGACACCGCGTCAACTACTGCAAACTGGCCAACTGGCCTCTGGACATCGCCCCTCGGCTGTGCGACACTCATGGCGGACAGCTTCGGGGTCTCCGTTCAGGCGCAAGGCGCCGCAGGAGAAGACGTAGACAAAGGGCAACCGGGGTCGCTCCGGCCGAATGTGCAGCCCCTACCCTGCACTCGCCGTTGAGAGGCTTCGGGAGAGGCGGCCGCCCATCGCCGTCGCCCAGGCTCCCCGCATGGAGCCGGCGTCTCTCCGTTCGGAGACCCCGATATCCTTGAAGGCCCGGGCAGAGCCCGGGCCTTCAAGGTGCCTTTCCTGGTACTTCGTACCGCGACCTCGCATCGAAGCAAGACCTCGGGGCGGGTGTAGCGGCTGTCGGCCCTCCGAGGCACGTGCCATTCATCGCCCAGCGAGTTCCTAGTGCACCAGAGCGATCAGGTCGTCGACGGCCCCGACATCCACCTTGACGCCTGGCCCCATCGTCGAGGACAAGCTCATGTTGCGAAGGAATCGACCCTTGGTGGATGCGGGCCTTGCACGAACGATCTCGGAGGTCAGGGCAGCGAGGTTTTCGAGGAGCTTCTGAACATCGAACGAGACCTTCCCGATGGGAGCATGTATGTTGCCGTAGCGATCGTTGCGGTACTCGATCTTTCCACCTTTGAAGTCTCGCACCGCCTTCTCGACATCGATGGTGACGGTCCCGGCCTTGGGGTTCGGCATGAGCCCACGAGGGCCGAGTACCCGGCCGAGTTTGCCAACCTCGGCCATCATGGAGGGAGTGGCGATCACCACGTCGAAATCGAGCGCCCGACCTGCCTGAATCTCTGCGGCGAGTTCCTTGCCGCCGACGATGTCCGCACCGGCGGCTTCGGCCTCACGGGCCTTGTCGCCATCGGCAAAGACTGCGACCCGAACCGTCTTGCCGGTTCCGTGCGGCAGGCTGACGGTGCCGCGCACCAACTGGTCGGCCTTCCTCGGATCGATCCCAAGTCGGTACGCCACTTCGACGGTCTCGTCGAACTTCGCGTAGGCGAACATCTTGACCAGTTCGATTGCTTCTTCCGGCGAGTACGCCGTGTGGATGTCGTACCGCAGCGCGGCTTGCGAGTAATTCTTGCCGTGTTTCGGCATTGTTCACCTCCGTGGTTCAAACGGCCCGCTCTCCGACGAGCCTCCCATCTCCGTTTTGTACCGAGTGCCCGGTACCTGGTCCGGACGTCCGAGCCTTGCTCAGGCATCCACCGTTATTCCCATCGAACGCGCCGTGCCCTCGATGATCTTCATCGCCCCTTCGATATCCACCGCATTCAGGTCCGGCATCTTCGTCTCGGCGATCTGACGAATCTGCTCACGGGTCACACTGCCCACTTTCTCCGATTGCGGCGTCGCCGAGCCCTTCTCGACACGTGCCGCCTGACGCAGGAGGACCGCCGCCGGCGGCGTCTTCGTCACAAACGTGAACGTGCGATCTTCGTAGATCGAAATCTCGACAGGGACAATGGTTCCCGTCTGGCTCTCCGTTGCAGCGTTGTACGCGCGAACGAAGTCCATGATGTTCACGCCGTGCTGACCCAGCGCGGGGCCGACCGGTGGAGCGGGAGTTGCCTGTCCGGCGGGGATCTGCAGTTTCAGAATCGCGGCCAGTTTCTTTCGTGCCATTTCATGTCCTCAGTCTTCGGTTCTCGGTCTTCGGTCCCGGCCAACGGCCACCAGCGCACAACCCTCTTACCGGCTACTGGAGGCTGGAAGCCGACTTTCCTACTGCTTCTGGATGTCGCCGAACCCCAACTCGACAGGGGTGTCGCGACCAAAGATATTCACAAGGACGGTGACCTTCTGCTGATCGACGTCCATGTCTTCGATGACACCGTTGAAATCGGCGAACGGTCCGGTGACCACACGCACCGTCTCCCCGATCTCCCATGCCGGCTTGAAGCGAGGTGCCTTCTTCTTGGGTTCGATATCCTGCACGCCCAGGAACCGTTCGACTTCGCGCCGTGACAGCGGTGTCGGTTTCACGCCGGAGCCGACGAAGCCGGTCACACCCGGAGTGTTGCGCACGGCGTACCACGAGTCGTCATCGAGATACATCCGCACGAGGAGGTATCCGGGGAAGACCTTCTTCGGGACGGTCACCTTGCGCCCACCCTTGAACTCGACGACGTCCTCCATCGGAATGACGACCTCAAAGATCCTGTCTTCGATGTGCATCGAGCGTGCCCGCGACTCGAGGTTGGCCTTGACCTTGTTCTCGTACCCGGAGTAGGAGTGCACGACGTACCAGTCGCCTGGCAGGTCGTATGGGCTGACGGGTCGTTCTTCGACGGTTTCGGTCATCAGATCCCCAGGAAGAAGAGGACGCCATCTTTGAAGAAGAAGTCCAGAGCGAAAATGTAGATCGTCAATGCAGTCGAGGTGATGACCGTTACCGTCGTAAACGCGATGAGCTCCTCTCGGCTCGGCCAAGATACTCTCTTGAGCTCGGCCCGAACCTCACGGATGAACCGTTGCAGGCGTTGCATCAGTGAAAGCTGCTCGTTCCCGCGCTGGGGACGCCGCTTACGCTGCTGCTGCTTCTTCCTCTTTTGTTTCAGTCGCCGGTCCTCACGGTCTTGGAGCCGGCGCATCTCTCGGTTCATCTTCTTACCTCTCGGCAGGGGTGGAGGGACTCGAACCCCCAACCTCCGGTTTTGGAGACCGGCGCTCTAACCAACTTCGAGCTACACCCCTAGGGGTTCGGGACGGATGACGATTATACGTTCACCCGATTGAGGCTGTAAAACCCCGGTCAGCTCGCCGGCCGCAGCCGGCGTCGGCCCCATATTGCCACAGCAGCACCGGCAACCAAGAAGGCGACGGCGACCCGAGCCCTCGAAGGTTTGGCCGTGGCGGAGACGGGACGGTCGAGCACGGACATGACTCTGGTGACGAACCACCGGGGGGCAGACACGGTCTCGCTCTTGAATTCGAGGAGGGCCCTGCGAACGGTCCGATACCCCGCGACGTCCGCCTGGCAGACGAGACAGTGGTCGACATGTGCCTGGTCGGCTTCACCGAGTGGCACGTTGCCGAGAATGTGTCCGGGTAGCAACATGCGCACCTTCCGGCATCGCAACCAGCTCATAGCTCTTCCCGCAAGTACTCACGCAACTTGACGTGGGCACGATGGAGCCGCACCTTTGCGGCCGTCACGGTGATACCGAGCACCTCGGCAATCTCCCCGTGGGTCCAGCCTTCAACGTCCTTGAGGACGACGAGCTTGCGATGCACCTCGGGCAAGCGAGCGAGCGCACTCTGCAACGCCATGCGCAACACGGCGCTCTCGCCTGCTCGTTCGGGAGTGAGCCAGCCCGGGTCTGCCACATCACCGGCCTCGTCGAGCGACCCGGCCGACCGGCGCTTGGAACGGGTCCGTAACGTCCATGCCGTATTGACGGTGATGCGGTGGATCCAGGTGGAGAACGCGGCGTCACCGCGGAACCGTGGGAGGGCCCGCCACGCCCTGATCATCGCTTCCTGTGCCACATCTGCCGCCATCTCTCGGTTTCCCACCAATCTGAGCGCCAAGCTGAACACTTCGTGTTGATGCAGTTCCACCAACCGTTCGAACGCCTCCGAGTCTCCGGCGCGGGCACGGTTGACCAGTGCATCGATCTCACTGCGTTCGACCCCCGGGTTCGTCATCGCGTTACCGTCACGTCGGCCGTCAGGTGCGTCGCCGTCTCCGATTGCAGGGCCACCCGAAATCGACCGGGAGCACCGTCGATGACCTCGCCGACGACCCGCGTCTCGACGTTCGGCCGTAGCGGAGCACGAAACCGAAACCGCGCGTCGGCAATCGGGCGCTCTCCCGGCACGTAGCGTGCCACCGCCTGTGTCACCCACGCTGCAGACAGCAGGCCGTGCACGATGACGCCTTCCAGACCGGCGGCGACGGCACTGGCATGATCCCAATGTATGGGGTTCCAGTCGTGAGACGCTCCCGCGTACCGGACGAGGTCGGCGCGGCTCGCGGACTTGGCGAGCGGCTCGATGTGCGCACCCACCGATGGAAACTCGAGAGCAGAGGCACGTTCGTTCCGCCCGCGTTCGGCGACGTCCGGCTCATCGACATCGCTACCTGTCGGTGCCGTCTCGGTGGACGCAACGAACGTCGACCGTCCCGCCATGATCGGCTCTGCGCCGACGACCTCCAACCCGAACGTGATGAACGCCGCCCCGCCGCGGGAACGGACCCGCTCGACGGTGCCCGTCACCGACAATGGTCGGCCGATCTGCAGGGGACGGTGCCAGGTGAACGTCTGCTCTCCATGCAGGACGGATCGGACCTCACCCACCACGATCGGATCGGCGAGGAACGCGGGGGCGACGGCGAAGAGCAAGGCCCCGGCGAACGAGGGCGGAGCGAAACAGCGCCAACGGTCGGGGTCGTCTCCGGTGGCCTCCACGTACGCGCCCACCTGTCCAGCGTGGATCTGCACCTGGACCGGGCCGTAGCGGCAACCTGTCAGTTCGTCGAGGCTCATGTCGGCTCCGTTGGACGCGGCGTCGGGGTGGACGTAGGCCCACCCCGACCGAGGAACCCCTTCTCTCCACCCGCAAGCGAAGCCACGTTACTACGGAGCGACAGCCCGCGTCGGCTCAGCGAGTCTCTCTGTGGGCGGTGTGCTGTCGACACCATGCACAGTACTTCTTGAGCTCCAGCCGTTCTTTCGTGTTGCGCTTGTTCTTGGTTGTTACGTAGTTGCGTCGCTTGCACTCGGTGCAGGCCAATGTGATTGGCGGACGCTTGTCAGATGCCATGGTTCTCTACTCGCTTTACTTCTCTTCGTGCGCAATGCGAAGTGTGTAATACGCAATGCTGCCGATCCGGTTGTGGCTATTTGATGACGTTGATGACGGTGCCGGCACCGACGGTACGGCCACCCTCACGAATCGCGAACTTCTGACCCTCGTCCATCGCGATCGGTGTAATCAACTCGACCGTCATCTCCGTATTATCACCAGGCATCACCATCTCGGTCCCCGCAGGCAACGTCACCGACC
>JAADGS010000007.1 GCA_013152275.1 Actinomycetota bacterium
ATCATCTGCCCATTCCGGGGGTGTAGCTCAGTCCGGCAGAGCACTACGTTCGCAACGTAGGGGCCAGGGGTTCAAATCCCCTCACCTCCACCAGTCAACAGCCCTTGCCTCGCAAGGGCTGTTCGTCATTTCATGGTCCTTGCCCTACAGCTCCAATCCCTATTTCGCGCGGGTTCTGTGCGCGACCGGCCCCTGACCGCGCGAACACTCACGGCAGGTCGCGAAAACAATCCCTACGGATCACGCGACGAATCCGACCTACCTGACACATACACAAATGAAAGGCCGCCGAAGAGAGGAGTATCTCATGGCATTGCTGCAAGCCCGAAAAGATACTCAGAGCAACGAGAAGTTCATCAGACGGGACTACCTCACGTGGATCGGTACCGTCTCCGGCTTACCACTGAACGCCTTCGTCGAGGGGAAGTGGGTCAAGCGGCAGGAGGCCGATTGTGATCCAGAAACCCCTACGAGTGAAGAGTCGAGAGGCAAACGGCTCATCATCGCCGGGCACCGGAGTCGATCGCCGTGTTGACGACGCTCTCCCAGCGACGAGCAGCTCCTACCGGGCGCAGACCCGGTTCAACTATCAGCACCTCATCGACCAGTGTCCGACCGCGACATACGAGTACTTTGTTCCCAAATGACCACGTGGGTGGCGCGCGTTACTACATTCCGTACGGTGTGCCAACGACGAACTACTGCAACCCATACCAGGCTGGTACTTCCTATACGAAGCAGAACGCAACTGCGGTCACCTGGTCCGGTGGCATCAACGTGCTGGGATTCTCGGCCACGACGAGATCCGGCTACAACTCGAAGACCAAGATCTCCTTCACCTTCTCGGCCAACAGGCAACTCTGCGGTGACACGAACTACCCGAAGTGGGCGCGGCGGGTCCGTGTGAAGTTCTAGTGACTCCGTCGAAGAGCATGCAACGGCGCACACTGCTCGAGAGCAGCGACCCGTGGCTCACCGTGTGGCGGTGGATCGCGGGTCCACTCCTGGCAATCCTCGTCCTGGCTTCCTGCGCTCAGAGTGCAGAGCTTCGTGGCCGCCTCGAGCCGGAGTCGGTTGTGACGATCGGCTTTGACGACTTCTCCAGCACCTCGGTTGGCTCTACCGGGCACTCCGTGTGTGCCACCGGTCCGGGCGTCTTCCTGGAGTCGGTCGATGCCTTGAAGATCGACGGCGCGGCAGAACTCATCGGGGCTGTCGAGATCTCCGGTGTAGTGCAGCGGGATGGGTTCATCGGAGCGGTCTACGGCTTCCCACCTGAGGGTTGGGCTAGTGATGCTCTGGGTACGTACGCGGTCCCCGAGTGTGACCCTACCTCCCCGGATTCCGTGACTCAGGTGGTCTTGGGTGTGCGCCGGACGGAACCAACCGGAGGGGCAATCAGAGGCGTGTCGATCACCTACCGATCCGGTGGCCGCACGGGGACGCTCGAGATCCCGAACTTCCATATCACACTCTGCGGCGACGATGGCCGGTATTGCGAAGATGAGCTGTCGTCCTAGGACCCTGGCCCTGGTCCTGAGCCTGATACTCTTGATGTCTCGTCAGTCCACCACCGAGGTGCCGGGGACCTCGCTGGATCAAGAAGTGCGACCACCGGCTGCTGATCCGGGGGCAACTGTGGCGATCGTCCTCGCGACGGAAAGTCGGAGTCCGTTCGTCGCGCAGTTCTGTGCTGGCGCGGTGATCGGCTCTCGGGTCGTTCTCACCGCTGCACACTGTATCGATGGGCGCGGGGCCGAGCAGATGAACGTTGTTGCCGGTCAGGTTGACCTCTGCGAACCGACACAGTCACCGGCAGAGCGCATTCGTGTCGAAGCGATACACACTCACCCGGCGTACCGTGCTCCAAGCAAGGGCTCCGATCTAGCAGTCCTCATTCTCGACAGATCAACGAACGCATTGCCGGTTTCAATGAGCACCGAAACCGAGATCACCGGGGAGCAGGTGATCGTCCGCGGATGGGGCCGACAGGGGACGGATGGTTCGTTCCCTTGTCAGCTCACCTCGCTTCGCACCACCGTCGTCGAACGTGCCGGGTGCGCTCGCGATCTGACTATGAGGGAAGAGGCCCTTCCCATCGATGCCTTGTGCACAATGGGTGGCGGGCAGACTTGTGTCGGCGACAGTGGTGGCCCAGTGATCGCCGGAGAACCCGGAAAACCGAATACACCGCGCCTCGTCGGGATCGTGAGCTGGGGTCGATCATGTGCTGGTGGTACGCCAGGAATCAACACGAATGTGGCGATTCATGCGGATTGGATCTGTCGTACCATCGCAGGACTCGACGAGGACCTCCCCTCGGCATGTCTCGAGAGTCGGCGGGGTTTCTCCGCGGTATCCGGCGGCCCCATGGAAGGGACAGGGTTTCCGGAGTCGGCTGCGGAGGATGGATACGCTGATGACCGTGCGCGCTCCGCGCGCGAAACGCTGCGAAACCATGCAAGACGGTGAGAGGTGTTGAGCACAAAACCCCCGGTCAGAGCAGATATGACCCGGTCAGAGTGGTGGGGGCGCTGCGTTCGCAACGTAGGGGCCAGGGGTTCAAATCCCGTCACCTCCACCAGGAAGTAGCCCCTGTGTCCCAAGGGCAGCCCGTCATTTCAGCCTTGCTGCCCTACAGCTCTAATCCTCGCTCTGTGCGCGTTCTGTGAGCGATCGCGTCGGCGATGATCTGTTCGAGGCGGTCGGCGGCGACTTCGTCGAGGGGTTCGTAGAGGTGCCCGTAGATGTCGAGGGTGGTCTTGATCGACGTGTGGCCGAGTCGTGCCTGGAGTAGCTTCGGGTGCGTGTTCGCTGCGATCAGCAGCACAGCGTGGGTATGTCTCAGGTCATGAAACCGCATGGGTTGTCCGACGGATGCCGCCACGGCGGGGAGCCAGAATCGCTGCCGGAAGCTACGGCGCCGGAGCGGGCCGCCTTGCGGTGCGGTGAAGACCCGGTCAGTGCGTCCGGTGCCGTGGTGGTCGAGGTGGGCGGCGAGTTCCCCGAACCGTGCCCCGGTGTAGCCAGCGGTCAGGACAAGGGTGCGGTGGCGGGGGTCGATGGTGTCGGCGAGGTCGTGGAGTTCGTCCACGCTGAGGAACCGCTTCTCGGTCTCGATGCGTTTGGGGAGGTTCACATCCGCACAGGGTGTGCGTTGGATGAGGGCGTCGTCTGTGGCGGCGTTGAACGCCATGGACACCGACCCGTAGGCGAGCTGGATCGTGGCAGGCGCATAGCCCTCCTCGGCGAGTTCACTGATCCAGTCCTGAACGTCGTGTCGGGTGATGTCACGGAGCCGCCGGGTACCGAAGCAGGGGAGGACGAGGGAG
>JAADGS010000008.1 GCA_013152275.1 Actinomycetota bacterium
GACGACCAGTCGTCTGTGCTCTGGGCCGGCAGCAGCACCGACATCGCCACCCGTGCACCGTCGGGTCCGGCGGCCAGCGACAGAGGCTCCACCTGCGGATGCTCCCAGATCACGGTGCGTTCCCCATCGAGGGTGATCGACCACAACGTGGTGCCGTCATCGTGCAACAACGCCCCGACCGGTACCCGACCCCCGGGCCACGATAACCCGGCCAGCGGACCCACCGGCTCCTGCACGACCGTCGTCGACGTCGTCGCGGTAGGTGTCGCGGTCGTGGTGGACGAGGCAAGGGTCGTCGAGGGAGCGGGTGTTGTCGTCGTGGACGGCAAAGGGGCCGTCGAGATTGGCGGTTGGGTGGCCGGGCTGCACGCAGCGGCCACGACCAGCATCCCCACCAGCGCTCCCCAAGGCATCACGAATGGCGCCTCTTGGCCTCGACGGCCAACCGACCGGGATCGACGGAAGAGGCTGCCGATGAACACGGTGACGCGTCGCATCGTGCACCTCCATTCATGTGATGGAACGGCCCTGGTGTCGTTCCACCTACAACGTACTACGGCACGGAAGGGCGTCAAAAGGGAAAGTCTGTCCCGGTCTCTGCTCACCCGAGGCCGCACCCCGCGGGGTGAGCATTGACGAGACCGTCCGTTCTACTCCAGCACGACGATGTTCCGCTTCGCGCACATGTCCTTGAGGATCTGGGGCCAGACCGTGACACTGACCTCTCCGAGGTGTGCCTTGCGCAGCAGGTACATGTAGGTTCGTGACTGACCGATCCCTCCACCGATCGAGAGGGGGATCTCATCGTTGAGGATCGCCTGGTGGTAGGGCAGCTTCAGAAACTCCGTCTGGCCGGTCATCCCCAGTTGTTGCACCAACGTCTCCTTGGTCACCCTGATCCCCATCGAGGTCAGTTCATGCCGGCGTCGTGTGACGGGATTCCACACGAGGATGTCCCCGTTGAGCCCGTGCATCGGGCGTCCGTCCGCCGACACGGTGGGAGTGATCCAGTCGTCGTAGTCGGCGGCCCGCATCTCGTGCGGATAGCCGTCCGCGAGCGTCCAGCCGATCCCGTAGATGAAGATGGCCGGATACTCCTGCAGGATCGCGGTCTCGCGCTGCTTGCGGGGCAGCTCCGGGTACCTGTCGAGGATGTCCTCGGCATGCAAGAACGTCAGTTCCCGCGGTATCGGTGGATAGCGGTCATCTCGCAACTGTGGCCACTGCTCCAAGAGAAGGTCGTTCGCACCGACGAGGACGCTCCAGATTCTCTTGACCACATCGGTGAGGAACGCGAGGTTGCGTTGGCCGGCGGTGATGACTCGTTCCCAGTCCCACTGGTCGACGTATGCGCTGTGATCGTGGTCCAGGAAGTAGTCCTTGCGGACGGCCTTCATGTCGGTGAGGAGGCCCTCACCCGGGCCCATCCCGAACTGCTGCAGCGCCACCCGCTTCCACTTGGTGGCCGCCTGGACCACCTGGGCGTCGATGGGATGCCGATCGTGATCATTCGAGATGTGGAACTGGACCGGCGTTCGAGATCCGTCCCGATCGAGCATGTCGTTCACGCCACTCTTGACATCCACGATCAGGGGCACCTGCACCATCATCAAGTTCAGTTCCTTGCTCAGGTTGTCTTCGATGTACTGCTTGGCAGCAAAGAGGGCGGCCATGGTCTCCTTCGGTGTGAGGGAAGGCCGATAGTCGGTGGGCAGGATCTTCTCGACTTCCTCGTACGTGCCGATCCCGGGTCCGGCGAGGTCTGCGGTCTTGTCGCTCATGACACCTCCTGCGTCATGTCTCACGCTACGCCAGATGGCAGGCAGGCCGCGATGCCGGGACCGCCCTTCTTCACCGGTGCTTCTTCGACGGAGACCACACACGATGGCGTCGTAGGGGCGAGGACGTGGCGAACGATGGGGTGGCAGAAGGGCGGAGGCTCCCCGATGCGGCGCTCGATAGTGATTTGACCCCGGAATCCGTTCTTGCGTGAACCGGCTGCCTTGGCCGCGGTCCGCTCATGCAAGTTTCGTGCGGAGGCTGGTGCCGGCGGTACGGTCAGGCGCGATGGAACGGTTTGTCGCCCCCGCGTTGCCCGACTGGCTCGACACGATGGTGCCGTTCGACCGGTACATGGTCGATATCGGCGAGCACCGGTTTCACGTCATGGAGATCGGTGAAGGCCGACCGGTGCTGTGTGTTCACGGCAACCCGACGTGGGGATTCCTATACCGGAAGGTCGCCGCTGCGCTGACCGGTGACCCGGTTCGCGTCATCATGCCGGACTTGATCGGTCTCGGGTTCTCTGACCATCCACGCGACCCTGACGTGCATACGCTCGAGAACCACACCGAGTGGTTGGGACGACTCGTCGATCTGCTCGACCTCACCGATGTGACCTTGGTCGTTCAGGATTGGGGCGGCGCGATCGGCACAGGTGCGTTCTCGAAGCGCCCTGACCGTCTCGCCGGCCTGGTCGCACTCAACACGGTGCTGAGCGAACCGAAACTCGGCTTCACACCGACCTGGTTCCACCGCTTCAGCCGTATGCCGGTGATCAGCGACCTCGCCTTCCGGCTGGTGGGATTCCCACAGGTGCGCCTTGCGATGGTGCAAGGCGACAAGTCCTCCATCACCGGTGACGTGTCGCGGGCCTACCGCTACCCGTTGCGGTCCCGCGTAGGGAATCAGGCGCCGCTCGCCCTGGCGCGCATGGTCCCGAACTCGATGAAGCACCCTTCCGTCGACCCGCTACGCCGTGTCGGCGAATTCGTCCGTGCCTACGACGGGCCTGCGGCGATCGTTTGGGGAGACCGAGATCCGGTCCTGGGCAGGGCCCGCAATCACGTTGCCTCGATGCTGCCACAGGCCGAGGTCACTCGGACCGCCGCCGGACACTTCCTGCAAGAAGAGGTTCCGCAGGAGATCGCAGCCGCCATTCGCCGGGTCACTCTGATCTGACCAGAGGCGGCCCCGGTCTCATCAATGCCGGCAGGACTATGTGCGGCCGGCATTGATGACACGTGTGTTGTACTCCAGCATGGCGACCGATGAAGTGACAGAAGGGCGAAGGTTCTCCGGCGCGGCGCTAGCCTGGCGGCAATGGCACACGTTCGTCTGTTCGCCGGCCTTCGGGAGCTCGCGGGAACTCCGGTCGTGGACATTCCCGGGTCGACCGTCGAGGAGGTTCTCACTCTTGTGACCGATCGCTATGGGAGTGACTTTCGGAGGGGTCTCGCACATGCGCGCATCTGGGTGAACGGAGACCCTGCCGAAGGCGATCGTGTCGTGGGGCCGGAAGACGAAGTGGCGCTACTGCCTCCGGTCTCCGGTGGGGCGGCGCTCGCGCCGGAGGTGAAGGTCCTTGCGTCGTTTGCTGCCGCCATCGTCTTACTGGTCGCCAACGCCATCGACAATCCGGTCTGGTTCGTTGCGGCTCTTGTCGGTGTCGGCGGAGCCTGGGCCTGGGATATCAGCGAGCATGGTGTGACGAGTGGAAGCGCCATGCGGGTTCCGCTGTTGGTGGCCGTGCTTGCCGGAGCGGTCATCCCGTACGCCTGGAACGTCGGGCGCGGGGATGCGGCAGGAATCGGGCTTGCCATTCTCATTGCGATCTTGGCCGTCATGGTCCAAGGGGTCATCGTTTCGGCGACGCGCGATTTCACGTCCATCGCCGTGGCACTCACCGCGGCGGTCATCGCCGCCGCAGGAATAGGCTCACTCGTCATCGCCCGGATAGCGACGACCTCTGGACAGAGATGGATCTGGATGTTCCTCTTGATGGTGATAGCGGGCAGAGGAGTGGCTGCTTTTCTGGTCGGCAGAGCATCTGTCCCCGCTCTGGATCCTCTGAGCGGTGGCGTGGTCGCGACCATCGTGATGGGCGTCGCCAGTGCCCTGCTGTGGGATCTCAATGGTTTCGCGGCGTTCCTCGTGGCCATTCTCGTCGCCATCGTGCTCATTGTCGGAGCAGCATTCGCGTCACTGCTGAGTACGAGAGAGGTCTACTTCACTCAGGCGATTCCGGGCGTGCTCTCCGATGTGGGCGCCGGATTGTTGGCTGCGATGGTGTTTCTTCCTGTGGCGCGGCTGCTGCTGCCGGTCTGAGCCGTGAGCGCCCATGACCGTCGCTCGGTGCGGACGCGCCGTCAACTGGCCGTGTTCATCGGGGGAGGTTTCGGTGCGGGGGCGAGGGCCGCCATCGCCTCACTTGTCTCGGGCACGCTTTGGGCAACCTTCGGCGTCAACATCGTTGGGGCGTACGCGTTGGGATACCTTCTCCCGAGACTGCGACTTGCCGGCCGTTCGAGGATGATCAGCCTCCCACTTCTCGGCGTCGGCTTTCTCGGTGCCTTCACAACGTTCTCGACGTTCGCAGTGCAGCTGTGGCACATGCCCCTCCTCCTGTCGGTTACCTACGCTGCCGCGACGGTTGCGTCCGGGGTGGTTGCAGGGGCGGTCGGGCTGCGCCAGGGGAGGGGACGATGATCTGGATCGCGATCGTACTGGCGGGAGGGTTCGGGGCTCTCGCACGGTATGAAATGATCGGGTTTGTTCAGCGGCGCGTACGTGATCCTCGGCCATGGGGGACATTCGTGGTCAACGTGAGCGGTGCCGCACTGCTCGGTTTTGTCGTTGGATCCGCTCCCGGCACCTGGTGGGCTCTGCCTGTGACGGCCGGCTTCCTCGGTGGGTACACGACGTTCTCGACATGGATGGTCGAGACGATCTACCTTGCTGAGAGCGGAGGCACTGCGGGGATCCGTTCAGGGATCTGGAATCTGGCTGGAACACTCGTGATCGGGGCCGGTGTGGCCGGCATCGGATTACTGGTGGGAATGATGATGTGAGGAGGAGAGGCAGATGGAGAACATCGAAGACGGCAGCCTGCTGAGGATATTCATCGGTGAATCCGATGAGTATGAGGGGAGACCGCTCTACGAGGCGATCGTGCTCATGCTTCGTCGCGAGGGGCTCGCCGGTGCGACCGTGTTTCGGGGGATCGAAGGGTTTGGTGCATCTTCGACGATTCACACCGCCAGGGTGTTGCGACTTTCGGAGGATCTTCCCATCGTGATCGAGTGTGTCGATCGCCGACCGGTCATAACGCGTGTCCTGCCGATCCTCGATGAGATGGTGACCGAAGGCCTCGTGACCGTGGAGAAGGCGGACGTGCGAATCTACCGGGGAAGGGAGGAGTAACTGCCGGCCCGCGACGATCCGGTGCGTGGAGCAGGTGACGATCCGAGAGTCTTGGGGGGACGTCGGCGCTCCTGAAGGAGCTTCACGGAACCCGAAACCCGCTGTACGCTCATACCGTCATGCAATGGCTGCGGGTTCGACGTGCCCTGCTCATGTTCGCTCTCATCTTCGTTTGGCTGCTGTCCACGGCCCTTCCGGCCCTGTCGGTGACCAAAGCGGAGCGCGATGCCGCCTGCGCCGACTCGAAGGCGGCCCAACAACTCTTGGAGGAAGCTCGCGCCAGGGCCAACGATGCCGAGGATCGCTACGACGCCGTCAACCAGGAGCTGGAGCAGGTGGCGCTGCGGGTATTCCAGTTTCGGGAACGGATCGACGACAAGACCACGCTTATTGGGGAGATTCGTGGCCAGGTCATGGACCGAGCCGTCGAGATGTACATGAACGGCGGCTCGCCAGGAACCGAGGCCGTTCTGTTTGCCACTTCGGTCGACGCTGCACTCACCGGACAGGAGTTCCTTTCGATCATAACCGCAGAAGACGTCTCGTCGATCGACCAACTCGATGCCCTCAAGCGTGACCTGGAGCGCACCCGAAGTGATTGGCAAGCGGAGCAGGCACGACTCACCCTCCTCGACCAGAAGTCGGCCGCGGCGGCCGAGGAGATGAACTCGATCATGGAGGATCAGGCGGCGGCTTCCGCAGAGTTGAGCACCAAGTGCCGCGCTGTCGACCTGAAGTACCGGCAGGAGCAGGCACGGGCTGCCGCCCTGGCCGCCGCTCGCAAGAAGGGGGCTGCAGGTGGGGTTCCGGCCTCGGCCACGCCTGGATTCATCTGCCCGATGGACCCGGCGACGGTGCATTTCCGCGACACATGGGGTGCTCCCCGTTCGGGAGGCAGGACCCACAAAGGCACGGACATCTTCGCTCCGAAGGGACAACCCGTCGTCGCCGTTGCCGATGGAACGGTGCGTGTCTATACCAACAGGCTCGGAGGCAAGTCCGTGTGGGTCTACGCAACGTACGGGATCGATTTCTACTATGCGCATCTCAGCGGCTGGGCTGCAGGCCTCAAGACCGGTGACCGCGTGACGAAAGGTCAGATAGTCGGCTATAACGGCAACAGCGGGAACGCATACGGAGGAGCGACACACGTGCATTTCCAACTTCATCCGGGGGGTGGCTCTCCTGTCAACCCATATCAAACCTTGAAAAGGGCGTGCGGCTGATGACCGAATACCGTCGCCGCATCGACACCGTTCTCGATCCGTCCTATGTGGCGGACGTGCAGTCCGTCGACTTGGCAGAGCTGCGTTCCCGGAAGAAGGTTGCAGACGAAGTCGAGACCGAGTTGTCGTACTACCGCAGGTTGCTGCACGGAAGACTGGACATCCTCGCGTTCGAGCTTCGGCGCCGGTCCGGGGAAGAGACGCGATCTCTGATCGAGGCGCTTCCGGACGTTCTCGGCGCCGGAGAGACGACGCAAGGTGGCCGCACCAGGTTTCCGACGGTCTTTGCACCGGACCTTCCAGACACTCGTCGGCGGCACATCGATCATGTGCTCGGTGACGATTTCCTTTCGAGGCTGCCGGCTATCGGCGACGATGAACTGGGCGACATTCGCGAATCCCTGACAGAGGCCGAGATCCACATCTCATCGAGCCGGAGGGCGGTCCAGAGGGTCGTGGATACTCTCCGCATCGAGCTCGTGCGGCGCTACAAAGACGACACGGCCGATCTTACGATCCTCTAGTGCGTGCATCCACACCGGGGGAGCCTCGCGAAAAGCGAGCCATCTGCAGGACGACCCCGACATGTGACGCGAACACGGCGGGGCTTTGACGGTGCTCGCCGACGTCGTCCGCTCCGGCCTCGTGGAGTCGACCCACGACGGTGCCATCGCAGCCGTGACCGCGGAAGGAACGGTGCTCGCCTTCAGCGGCGACATCGACCGGGTCTTCTTTCTTCGCTCGGCGGCGAAGCCATTCCAAGCAACCGTATCCCAAGAGCTGGGAGCCGACCTCGTTCCGGAACAGATGGCCGTGGCTTGTGCAAGCCATCGCGGCCATCCTGTCCATGTGGCGATCGTCAGGTCGATGCTCGCCGGGGTCGGGCTCGACGAGTCTGCGCTGCAATGTCCTCCTTCGTGGCCCTCGTCTGTCGCGGCTCGTGACCAGGTCGTCGCGGCCGGCTATCGGCAGCCGGAGCGCGTATGGCACAACTGCTCGGGGAAGCATGCGGCGATGTTGCGTGTCTGCATCGCCCAGAGCTGGCCGATCGAGACCTACCTCGACCCCGAGCATCCGCTGCAGCGCAGGATCCTCGAGCTGATGGCCGATGTCCTCGGACATGATCCAGGACCGGTGGGGATCGACGGCTGTGGTGCGCCGGTCTTTCGCGGGAGTGTCAGAAGTCTCGCCCGTGCCTACGCGATGCTTGGATCGCAGGATCGCCTGGCGTACGCATGGGACGTGATGCACCGATACCCGGCTCTCACCTATGACCAGGGCTTGGCGCCGTCACTGATCGCCACCTGGCTGAATGCGGCGGCAAAGGTCGGTGCCGAGGGAATCCTTGGTGTTTCGATCCGCGATCAGATGGGTCTCGCCGTGAAATCCTGGGACGGTTCATTACGACCGACAGGCCCTGCCACGGTCGCGCTCCTCGAGCACCTGGGGTTCATCAGCCGGAACATCGCACGTGCGCTCGAGTCCGTGGCAGTGCCGGTGCGGGGAGGCGGCCACACCGTCGGGAGCGTCGTGGCTCGCGAAAACTGGGCTTGAAATAGTTGTCGACATGCCCTGTGGATAGGACCCTGTGGATCTGTGGAAAACACACGGAATGCGGTCTGAACAATGGCCAGTTGAGATCAATAGACAGCAATAAGATGCCGATTCTGGGCAAAACGAGGTCCTTGACTGGCCTGGAGCGAATTCGTAGTGTCGACGGTGCGAGGCCCAAGGTGCCGAAGCATGATCGTTACCTGTCAAGGGGAAGTGCGGGGACGGTTTGTGGAGGTTCCTTGGGCCTCAGCGCGCGGCAGGCAACCCGGCGGGAGCCGCGACGCTTGCCCTCCGATCTTGGTACAACGCAGGGTGCGATACGGAACAGGAAGTACGGAGCATGGGCTCAGCGTACGGAACACGAAATACCGTCTCGGCCCACGAAGCACGGAGTACCGGCTCAGCGGTCTCCTATGCCGAACATCACTTCGCGCAGGTTGACGGGGGAAGCGTCGAAGGTTTCCGGGTCGATGCGCAAGGACGCCAGGCGGAGGCCTTTCATGCCGTCGGTCACGTTTGTGAGTACCAGCAGGCGACCCTCTTCATGCTTGAGGAGTCCCAGACCGAGACAGCGACCTCTGCCATCGTGCACTCCGACGAGTATGTCGTCGAGACGCTCGAGGTCGAGGCCGGTGGGCAGAGATGGGGCGAAGACCGTCGGGCGGACCTTCCAGCGGTGCAATGGCGGCGCAAATGCCCGAGCGAACTTCTGTGCTCGTAGAGCGGACCGTTCAACCGGTGAGGCCGGTGCGACGTCCGGATGAACTCCGACCACTCTGACGTCTGCAGAGAAGAACCGGCGGGCCATTCCGATGATCGGCTCGATTTCGCTACCGCGTTGCAGTGCCACCAAGACGTCGGGCCGGCACAGCTCCAGTTTGTGAAACTTGAGGGTCTGTCCGGTCACACCGGAGACGGCGCCGGTCGTGTCGATCACGATGAGATCCGCTTCCTCCCTCGCCTGGTCGACCAGCGTGGCCGTTGCGATGACCTCCTGGAGAACGAGGTGCTTGGGTGAGATCGACCCGACGAAACGGAGCTCGTCCGCCTCCTCGAGTGTTTCGAGGTCGGCCCGCTCGCGCAGCCACTTGAGACCCACACAGGCGGGAGGGCCGACCGTCGTCTGCCCAACGTCCGCGTCGATGTAGGCAGCTCGCTTCCCCGCACCGACCGCGCTCTCGAGGAAACGTCGAGCGAAGGAAGTCTTGCCCGTATCCGGAGCTCCGAGCAGCATCACGACACCCCCCTGTGCGGTGAGATCCTGGATGAGAAGATCGTGGGCTGTTTCGGGCATGGGCCGATGGTAGTGAGCGTTGTCGCATCCGAATCCGGAGTGCGGCCGATCCAAGAATCCTGGCCGTGCATACTCGCCTCGACTTGCGCGCCGGTCTCGGTCATTGGAGACTGTCCGCATGAGTTTGCCGATTTCGTTCCTCTCCGATTTCGGGTTGGACGACGAGTTCGTTGGAGTCGTGCACGGTGTCCTGGCGAAGCTGGCGCCGGAGAGCAGGGTCATCGATATCACCCACGGGATTCGACGGGGCGAGGTTCGAGCAGGCGCGCTCGCGCTGCTTCGCGCAATCCAGTATCTGCCCGAGGGCGTGATATTGGCCGTGGTCGATCCCGGCGTCGGGACAGAGCGAAGAGCGATCGCAGCCAGGACGCCATGGGGGTTCTTCGTAGGTCCGGACAACGGTCTCCTGTCTCCGGCAGTGGCGATGGTGGGTGGTGCCGACGTGATCGTCGCGATCGAGAACCCTGAAGTGATGATTCCGAGTCGAGGCGCAACGTTCGCAGGTCGCGATGTGCTTGCTCCGGCTGCGGGCCTGCTCGCTTCAGGAGAAGCAGGCCTGCTGGATCTCGGTCCCGAGGTCGATCCGGAGTCTGTCTTCCCCCTGCTGCTTCCATTGCCTGACACGGGGCCGAATTCGGTGCAAGGCGAAGCGTGGTGGATCGATCACTTCGGGAACGTTCAGACGAATGTGGGACCCGACGACTTGTACGGTCTGGGAGCATCGGAGGGCGACCATCTTGTGCTCATCGTTGGGAGCCGACGACACTCCGTCATTTGGGCGTCCACCTATGGGGACGTGCCGATTGGAGATGCGCTTCTACACACCGATTCCGGCGGCCTCATCTCGATCGCTGTCCGGGGGGCACGGGCAGACGAGCGATTCGGGCTTGCGGACGGGACACGGCTATCGATCTCAAAGGAGTAACGGCACTCCTCCGCAGACACGAAGATCCGCACGGAGTACGAAACACGAAGTGCGAAGGGAGCAGAGGGGGAACGGGCGACCGCCGCCGGGGCGGGCTGGGAGGCTTACCTTGTCAAAACCTTGGCTGAACGTGCCTAAGGTCTCGTGAGCGACGGTACGCCCCATTACCCCGCGAACATTGTGTCCGCATGAACGAATCACTTCCGTTCATACCGGCAGTATCGGCCGTTCGGGGGATTGCTTGAGCGTTTTTTCTCAGGACGCGGAGTGGTTTCGGGTGCTCAGGGTGTTGCGCGGTAGAGTACCGGCGAGGTGAGTGTGCACGATGTTGAGGCTTGGTGAGCAGAAGCCGCACCGGGGCCGTGGTCTCGTGACCGTCGTCTTCGGGGTTGTGCTGTTCGTCGTCGGGATGCTGGTCGCAGGGCCCTCCACTCCTGCGGCAACCGCCTCGCAAGCGGTGGCGGCCTCCATTGGGATCGCCGTGGTGCTCGGAGGGTCACTTCTCGTACTGCTGGGCGCTGCGCATCTTTGGGTGGTTGGTCACCCCATGACGTGGCCTCGAAGCCTGCTGGCTGCGGTTCTGGCCGTCGCGGCTCTGCTCCTCGGGTTCGTCGTGTTCCCTTCCTGGTGGCTTTCCTCGATGCGAGGCATCGACCCGAAGTGGGCAAAGGACCTGGTGTCGCTCCTCTACATCCTGGCGCTCTTCGCCACCATCGGACACCTGCTCAGAGAGCCTGTGGAAGGCGGACCCCGTACATCGGGCGTGTCCGCGTACGGCCGGACGCTTGTCAGGGGAGGCGGCAGTGGCCGATAAGCAGGCGCGCAACCATGTAGTGATCCTTCCCCCCGCCGAGGTGAAGCGGTACGCCTTGCGTTTCACCTATACGCTGGGTCTCGGTGGAATCAGCGTCGGGCTGGCAGGAGTGCTCGCGGTCACAGGGATCCTTCTGATGTTCGGATACCGACCCGCGCTTGCCACTGCGTTTGTGGACACGCATGCCCTTGCAGCCGGCGGCTATTCGTCGTTCCTGCGGAGTCTGCATCGCTGGTCCGCCTACCTGCTCATCATCTCTGTGTTTCTTCACATGGTGAGAGTCTTCTACCACGGCGCGTATCGGGGTGTGCGACGCACAAACTGGGTGATCGGCGTCCTGCTGCTGGCAGTCGTGGCCGCGATGGCCGTCAGCGGCAACATTCTTCCCTGGGATCAAAGGGCGATGGCGGTAGGGGCGGTTGTCGAGACGATCACACGCTCCGTCCCGCTCATCGGAGGCGCTCTCAAATCTGCACTCTTCGGCCCGACGCCGGATGCGATGCTCCTTCGTGCCTATGTGTTCCACGTCGTTCTGCTTCCGTTCGTTTTCCTCGTGCTCGCCGCCGTCCATCTGTGGAAGGTGCGCAGAGACGGCCTCTCTGGACCGGTGTAAGGAGCCGAAATGGTCGATATCCCCGATGAACTGCTTCGGCGCATTGCTTCGGCGAAAGCGAAGGCTCTTGGCGAACCGTATGAGGAGATCCCCGGAATCTCGGTAGGCGATGGAGAGCCGGTGGTCCTTCCGGATGGTGTCGAGCCGACTCCTGAAGTCCCGGAAACCATTCCCGAGGAATTACTCGAGCGGGAGGAGGCTTCGCGCGATGCGATTCTTGCCTCGTTGCCGCCGGCCCCGGTACGAAATGCCGTGCCGAAGAAGGTCGTAGCGAGGGCAAAACCTCGACAAGCGCCCGAAACTCCACAGCCGACGTTGGAACCGGCAGTGGAACCGGCGACGGAACCGGCAGTGGAACCGGCAGCCTCGCCACCGCCGGACGTCTCGGCGATCCCGGAGAAGTTGTTGCGTCGTTCTGCGGAGGCGAAGGCGAAGGCGCTTGGTGTCCCGTTGGAGCAGGTGTTGGCCGAGATGTTGGGATCTGCAGCCCCTGCTCCTGCGGCT
>JAADGS010000009.1 GCA_013152275.1 Actinomycetota bacterium
AGAGGTGATCTTCGACGGGTTCTCACACCTGTTCCCTGCAGGGGTGGTGACGGGGGTGACGGGCAGGTCGGGGTCGGGCAAGTCGACGTTGTTGTATCTGGTCGGGTTGTTGCTGACCCCGTGGTCGGGACAGATCCGGTATGGGCAGGTGGAGGCCGGTGGACTGTCGGATGCGGCACGCTCGGCGATACGCGCTTCGAGGGTGGGGTTCGTGTTTCAAGATGCGGTGTTAGATCCGTCCCGGAGCGTGTTGGACAACATGATCGAGGGGGCCGTGTATGCGGGTCTGGGTCGGGTGCAAGCGACCGAACGGGCGACCGTGTTGGCGGACAGGTTCGAGGTGGGGTTGCGGCTGGGGCACAAGCCGGGGGAGGTGTCGGGTGGCCAGGCGCAACGTGTCGCGTTGTGTCGGGCGTTAGTGAACCGTCCCGACATAATCTTGGCGGATGAACCGACCGGGAACCTGGACGATGTGACCGCCCGTGTCGTGATCGACGCGCTGGTCGGGTTGGCACACGACCAGGAGGCGACGGTGATCATCGTGTCGCACGATCACACGGTTGCTGCCGCCTGTGACGAGGTGGTGGAACTGTGAGACGCCTCGCAGGGCTGGTCGCCGAGGCGGTACGGATGATGGCGGCCCGTCCGGTGTCGTCGACGGTGACCGGGCTGATCGTGGCTGCGGTGTGTGGGGTGATCCTGTCAACGACCGGACAGTCGGTGCAGGCGGAACGGCAAGTCCTGGCCCGTATCGACGATGCCGGCACCCGGAGTGTGATCATCACCGATACCAACGGGTCCGCCTGGATTCACGCCTCGGCGGTGGATCGGATCGGGCGCCTGTCGGGTGTCGAGTGGGCGATCGGGTTGGGTCCGGCTGTCGATGTGCACGCCGCCGGTATCCCCGGTGGCAACCCAGCGGCGGTGCGGGCCGTCTACGGTACCCTTCCGGTCGAGGTGACCACCTCAGGGTGGGACCAGACACCCGGCACGGTTCTGGTCGGCCCCGTCGCACAAACCACCCTCGGACTCGAAGTCCCCGCCGGTGGGGTCGCCACCAGCGACAACGTCGACTATGCGGTCGTCGGCTGGTTCAATGCGACCGACCCGCTCGGGTTCCTCAACCGGTCGCTGATCGCCGCACCCGACAGCGGCGATGTCGATCCGATCATCCGTGCCATCTACGTGCTCACCCGACAACCAGAAGACGTTGCAGCTGTCGCCGATGCCGTCGTCGGGATCGTTGATCCCGAGGACCCGACAGCGGTCGGAATCCAAACCTCCGAAACGATCGTCGAGATCCGCAAAGCCGTCCAAGGAGAACTCGGCCGCTACTCCAGACGGCTCGTCACCGTCATCCTTGCCGTCGGGTTGATCCTCGTCGGATTGAACATCTACGGATCTGTCACCACCGCCCGACGAGACTACGGGCGACGCCGCGCCCTCGGCGCATCACGACCCGACATCATCACCCTCGTCACCACCCAAACCGTCACCGTCGCCCTCATCGGCGCCCTTACCGGCAGCGTGGCCGGTGGGGCTGTCATCTGGAAACTCACCGGCACCCCACCCGACCTGTCGTTCACCACCGCTATCGCCACTCTCGCCATCCTCACCGCAGGCATCGCCGCCATCCCACCCGCCGTCATCGCCGCCTGGCGCGACCCCGTCTCCATCCTCCGAGTCCCTTAGATCCAGTTCTCCTGGAGTCTCCGCGCGACAACACGCCTGATCTGGACACAGACAGGGTATGGCGATGCTTTGGGAAGGAAGGAGAGGAGGGAGTATGAGACGACTCATTGTCACAATTCTGGTCATGGCCATGATCATGACCATGGCGGCTGCACCAGCGGTGGCGACCCCGGGAAGTGACTACTTCGCGACGAGGTATTGCACGATCTATCAGGGAGTGTTTATCTACAGCCGGGCCGCCGGCTAGCGTCTTGTTCGAGTGGGAAGGGCATTTCACGTACAACTACACCCCCACAGCGGCCTACTGGGGCGTCCAGACGAACGACCCCGAAACGTGGGCGCGGATCAGCTGGGACAGCTACAAGATCACCGACGGGGCATACTGCAAGAGTGTCCTCTAGCCAGATGCAGAGCATGCTGCGGAGCGTTGGCGCCGTTTACCTTCTCTTGATACTCGCGACGGTGACGGCCTGTAGCCGATCAGATGAATCGCCGGCAGCACGTGTCGGCACGAACGCTGGGGCCACCGAGGATTCGATTTCTCGGTGGCCCCCCGTGTCGCTGCTGCCGGACGAGTTCTTCCCCCGCCTCGTCAAGTGTCTGAATGATCACGGCTATGCGGTGACACTGAATCCTGACTACACGATCTCCGGGCATGGGAGTGTCGATTCGGAGCAGTTCCTCCAGACACGTGACGAGTGTGCTCGGGAGATTGACCCGGGGTACGTGGAGGATCCGCCGCCGTTCACCGAGACGCAGCTCGAGAGCTTCTATTCGTACGTCAAGGCCGAGGCGGCGTGTTTCGCGGAGCTGGGGTACCCGCTGGTGCAGGTGCCGTCGTTCGATAAGTTCTTGTCAGACCTGCCGGTGCTGTTCGACCCCGTCGCGGTGCTCATCGAAGATCTTGGAGTGTCTCCCACCAACGAGGAAATCGCCACTTGCAGATGGCGGAACAAGCCGGAGTGGCTCGTAGCACCGTAGCGGCGGAGAGTGCATGCTCTTGACAGAGGGATCGAAGATGAGGACAGTCGTAATCCTCGTGTTGGTCATCGCTCTGGCGGCCGTGATCGCACTGCCCGCCTGAGCGACTGTGTGGAAGTTCGGATCTACCACCGTCCTCGAAGAGGTGGCGGCAGCGGTCAAACGCCGTAGTTCGCGGCTTCAGAGATTCCGTCACGCGCGAGTAGCCCGCCCGATGAGATGACTCCCGCCGCGCTCAGCCTGACGAACCCAATTCCGCATCGTCTCAGTCGAACAGCCAATCTTGCCAGCGATCGACGTGATCGCCGCCCACTCCGACTCGTACTCCACACGATGCTCCAACACGCGACGAACCGCACGTTCGCGCACCTCCAGTGAATACCTTGATGGTCTAGACATGACTCCATCCTCCCAAGGATCAGAGTGATATTCCCCAGGTTTGGTGGAGTCGGGATAGTTGAATCGGTCTCCATCCTCCGAGTCCCCTAGATCCAGTTCTCCTGGAGTCTCCGCGCGACAACACGCCTGATCTGGACACAGACAGGGTATGGCGGTGCTTTGGGAAGGAAGGAGAGGAGAGAGTATGAGACGACTCGTTGTTACGATTCTGGTCATAGCCATGATCATGACCATGGCGGCTGCACCAGCAGTAGCGGAAGGGGGTGGCACTATGAACTGCGGGAGCGGGGGATACGCGACTACCCACTCGTACACGTCGGGAGGGAGCAATCACTTCCTAGCCCCCCACTGGGTTGCGGGGTTCACGACCCAACAGGTGCGGACGGTGTACTGGGCCCCAGTTTACTCGTACGGGTGGACCGATTGGTCACTCTACGTAAGAGGGACCTACTACTCGAGCTGGGGGACCTGCGATGTGCAGTAGGTGATGCAGGTGGTGGGTGGCGGCATCGAGAGGGCTCTGGCGTGGTTCTGCCTGCTGGTGTTCCTGGCGGCAGCTTCGGCATGCACGCGACAGACGGCGGATGCCCGAGCGATCGAGGTTTCGACACCCTCCACATCCTCGACGTCTGAGACGGTTGTTAGTACGACCGGTGATGGGGATGCTGGATTCTCGTGGGCTGCGCAGGTCCCGGACTGGCCGCCCGGGTATGTCGATCCAGGGAACGGTCCGTACCCCGTCGAGGGCGTAGAGCATGTGAAGTATCGGATCGCCTGTCTCGAATACCTCGGTTTCGCGGTCACGCCAACGGTTGACAGGCTCAGCTACATGTTCGACTACAGGGGATTGACTCCCGAGGACGCGGTCGCGGTCGACCAAGAGTGCTATCAGCGGGCCATCGACATCGGCCTCGTTCGCGAGTATCGGGACATACCAACGGATCTGAGCCTCAAGTACGAGACAGAGATGCAGACCCAACGGTGCCTGGAGGAGCATGGGTTTCGCGTCGTGGACCCCCCAACGCTCGACTCGTACATCGACAGTGGCGGGACTAATTGGAGCGCCTTCGACGCCTACGGGGGACGTCTGGACGTGTTTTCTACAGAAGGCATGACCTTGGACGAGCGCGAGTGGCTGGATGCAGAGATCGCCTGTCCTCCGGGTGAAGAGATCCCCGGCGGGTAGCGGATCCCGTCTGTCGATGACCTTTCGAGCATGGGCGAGCGACAGTCAAACGGTGTCTGGCCCAAGAGGGACTCCGACTATCTGCAACTCACCAAAGAACAAACCCGAGCATCTCGCGAACCACTACTGGGAACCGCAACTCGAACCCTGATGTAGAGGGCGGGCGGGAGTCCACGCGAGACAAGTCGCCCGGGTAGGGAGGCTTCCAAGCCGCCACCGACCCGCTCGCGTTCTTGAACCGGTCGTTGCTCGCCGCAGCCGACCCGACGATCCCCGATCCGACACTGCGGGTCATCTACGTGCTCACCCGACGACCAGAAGACGTCGCGGTCGCCCTCGCCGGTGCCATCGCAGGAGCAGTCATCGGCGGAACGTCATCTGGCGACTCACCGGCGGCCCACCCGACCTGGCGTTCACCACCGCCATCGCCACCCTCGCTGCCGGCATCGCCGCCATCCCACCCGCAACTATCGCCGCCTGGCGCGACCCCATCTCCATCCTCTGAATCCCCTGAATGTCCTTCTGTCGAAATCAGCGCGCGACAACAGGTCTGATCCGTACACAAACACAGTGTGGCAGCGATGGTGTTCGTTTCCGGTGAACCGGTTGCCCGGACAGGCAAGGAAGCGGCCGTCTCCGAAGGAGGGCAGCGGAGGTCTTCTGGACGGCCGGTCATCGGCCCGTACTCGAGGGGGCCGACTTGCTGGAAGTAGTGAGACGACGGTGCCGCTGGCGCACTGCCCGCTACCCGGAAAGTGGCAGGTTGGTGATGCCTATTGGAACGATGGCGTCCAGGGAAGGGAGGAGATGATGAGGCGACTCATGGTCACGGTAACGGTCCTGGCGATGCTCATGGTGTTGGCGGCCGCACCAGCACTTGCGGCGAATGTGTCCGCCAATTGCGGAACCGGCGGCTTCTTCTACACACGCGGCACCGCGGACTA
>JAADGS010000010.1:0-17598 GCA_013152275.1 Actinomycetota bacterium
AGCGAGCGGGCCATCAACCGTTCATACAGCGCGGGGGCGACGCGAACGAGGAACCGGGTCAGCTTGCCGACCCTTCCGAGCACCACGAAACGACGGCGACGCTCGACGGCGCGGAGGACCGCGTCGGCGACCTGCTCGGGGGACAGCATCGACCCGACCCGCGACTGGGGATGATCCGTGATCGACCCGTCCCCGTCGAGGGTGCGGAAACGAAACGGGGTGTCGACAAAGGTGGGAGCAACGATCGTCACGTCGACGCCGGTGCCGCGCAGCTCGGCGCGCAGCGTTTCGAGGAACCCGCCGAGGGCATGCTTGGACGCCACATAGCCGCTGCGGCCGAGCAGGGGAGCGAACCCTGCCACCGAACTGATCGCCACGATCGCTCCGTGCCGCTCGACGATCGAGGCGAGGGCCGCCTTCGTGGCGTGCACCGCCCCGAAGTAGTTGACCTCCATGACGCGGCGCAACACCGAGACCTCGGTGTCGGCGAACGCGCTGCGGTGCGTGAGACCGGCGTTGTTGATCAGCACGTCGACACCGCCGAGGCTCGTGACAACGTCAGCCATCGCGGCCTCGACCTGCTCGGAGTCGGTCAGATCGCACACCACCGTCACGGCGGCCGGCAGCTGCGAACCGAGAGCGGCGAGTCCCGCCTCGTCGACGTCGAACAGGACCGGGCGCGCCCCGGCCTCGGTGAAACGCCGGGCCATCGCCGTCCCGAGGCCTCCCGCGGCTCCGGTGATCACCACGACGGCGCCGGTCAGGTCACGGCCCGCCACGGCGTCCTGCCAGGAACTCGTCGAAGACCTCCGACGTGGTCTTGCGGGGCACGTAGCCGAACTCGTCCTTCAGCCGCCGGTTCGCCAGGACCGGTCGGTAGCAGAGGAAATCGACCTGTTCGGGCCCGTACTGGGTGAGGCGCAGACGCCGCAGCACCGCCAGCGCCGTTCGCACGACCCCGGCGGGCATCGCCACGTAGCGTTTGCCCATCCGTTCGGCCATCTCGGCGAGGGTGAGGACCCCGTCGCCGGCGAGGTTGAACACGCCGGTCAGGTCGGTGAAGATCCCGCGTCGCAGGCACCCGACGACGTCGTGGTCCCAGATGAGTACGAACGGTGTCGCAGCCCCGCGGATTCCCATGATGATCGGCCGGTCGAACAGGTCGGTGATCTGGTTGCGGGTGCCCCGTCCGAGGATGGTTCCGGGACGGAAGACGAGCTGGCCCAGCTCGGGGTGCCTGGAGCGCCACGCCGCCAGCATCTCCTCCACCTGCCGCTTGTGGTCCGCGTACGCGAACTCGACGTTGCCGCGCAGCGCATCGTCCTCGTCGAGCCACTCCGGGTTGTCTGCGTGGTATCCGTAGGCGGCACCGGAGGACGACACGATCACCTTGCGCACCCCGGCGCCGAGACACGACTCGAGCACGTTCTCGGTGCCGCCCACGTCGATCGAGTACTCGAGGTCCCGATCCGGTGTGCGACCCGGTGTCACGATCGCCGCGAGGTGCACGACGGTGCCGACGTCGTGTTCGCCGAGGACCTGCCTCAGCGACGGGTCGCGGATGTCCATGGTGACGTAGGTGATGCCGTCGAGCCGCTCGGCGGGTTCGCGAACATCCATCGCGACGATCGTCGTGAGCCGGCCCGGATCGGCGGCGAGCGATTCGATCAGCAGGCTTCCGACGTATCCGCCGGCGCCGGTGACGAGGACCGATCGGGTCATGCCGTGGCGGTCTCGATCTCGACCGGTCTGCGGGACCAGAAGCCGGCGAGGGTCAGCCCCGCGATGATGTGCCAGATGCCCCACCACGCCGCGATGAGTGCCATGCCGCCGAGCCCGTCGAAGAAGTTGAAGATCAGAATCAGCGCGAGGGCGGAGTTCTGCAAGCCGACCTCGATGGTGACGGCCCGCAGATCACGCTGGTTGAGGCGGGCAAACCGGCCGGCGACGTTGCCGAGGGAGAAGGCCAGCGTGTTGTGGAGGAAGACGGCGAACACGACGAACCCGATGTAGGTGACGAAGTTGTTCCAGTTGTTCGCCAGGGCGACGGCCACGAACCCCATGAACACGATCACCGAGACGGTCTTGAACGGTCCCCGAACCTTCGCGGCGATCCCGGGCCACCGCCGTGCGATCACCATGCCGACCACGAGGGGGATGCCGAGGATCACGAAGATCGTCATGAACAGGTCGAGTGGCCCGAGGGAGACCCGCTTGAGGATCTCGGCGGTGTCCGGGTTGAGACCGCCCCAGAACGCGAAGTTGAGGGGGGTCATCACGATGGCCGCCGCGGTGGAGACCGCCGTCATCCCGACCGACAGGGGAGCGTTGCCGCCCGCCAGGTAGGTCATCAGGTTCGACAGGTTCCCGCCCGGGCACGACGCCACGAGGATCATGCCGAGAGCGATCGACGGCGCCGGATGCAGGATCAGGGTGAGCAGGTACGTGAACGCCGGAAGCAGGATGAACTGGGCGCCGAGGCCGATCGCCGGCGGCTTGGGCTGGCGCACGAGTCGCTTGAAGTCTTCGATGTCGAGGTCCATGGCCATGCCGAGCATCATCAGGCCGATGAGGACGTTCAGCATGAGCAGGCTGCTCTTGTCGAAGTTCAGGGTGAGCTGATCGATCACGTCATTTCCCTTCCGGCTCTTCGTGCATCTTCTTGAAGTGCATCAACCCTGGCGCCCACAGGTGCTTCTTCGGGTCGACATCGACGTGGACGACCGCGCACCCTCCCACGGCGAGACTCCGCTCGATCGCCGGGCGCAACTGTGCGGGGTCGGCGACCCGCTCGCCGTGCGCACCCATCGATCGGGCCATGGCGTCGTAGCCGATCTCGCCGAGCTCGGTGTTGATCGTCTCGTCCGGGTCGAGCGACTTGCGGACCAGCATCTTGACCGGGT
Source organism: Actinomycetota bacterium (assembly GCA_013152275.1). Classification (NCBI taxonomy): domain Bacteria; kingdom Bacillati; phylum Actinomycetota; species Actinomycetota bacterium. Next base: position 2,904 of record JAADGS010000010.1, read on the forward strand.
GCCGGGCCATCGACTGGGACATCTTGACCATTCCCCACTGGCGGTCGCTGACGACCAGGAACACGATGTGGTTGCCGTTGCGGACCGCGGTCTCGATCTCCTGCAGGTGGAACCCGAAGGCCCCGTCCCCGATGATGCAACACACCTGACGGTCGCCGAACGCCTCCGCGGCCCCGAGGGCCTGCCCGAGGCCGGCGCCCAGCATCCCGAAGTGCGGGGTCGACAGCATCGTGCCGGGGGTGCGCACCCGCAGGAAGAAGTTCGCCCACACCGCCGTGTTGCCGCCGTCGACGACGAAGATCGCGTCGTCGTCGAAGACCTCCATGCACGTGGCGGGGACGTGTGCGGTGTTCATCGGGACGGAGCGGTCCTCGAGGTGCTTGGCGAGCTTGGCGTCCTTCTCGGTGCGTGAAGCGATGAGCCGGTCCACTTCGGATCGGCGCGCCTCGACAAGCGTGTCGTCCTGTTTTCCTTCGAGCGCCTTGGCGAGCGCTTCGAGGAACGCCCCGGCGTCGCTCGATATGGCCAGATCGACCGGCCTGTTCACTCCGAACGCCGCCTCGTCGACATCGACCTGGATCACCTGCTGATCCTGACGCCAGTAGGGTGCCTTGCCCCACCAGTCGGTCTCGCCGATGCGTGAGCCGAGTACGAGGACGACGTCCGCGGCGTTGCGCACCTCGTTGGTCGCCTCGATGGCGGTGATCGGCCACACGAGCGGGGAGGTCTCCGACATCGATCCCCGCCCGCTCCACGAGGTCGTGACCGGAGCGTGCAGCAGCTCGGCGACGGTGGCGAGCCGATCGTAGGCTCGGGCATGGATGAGGCCGCCGCCCGCATGGATGATCGGCAGGGTGGCCTCGGCAAGGCGCTGGGCGGCCCGCTCGACGAGTTGGGGGTCCGGCAGGAGAGGTTCGACGCGCCGGTACCGGCGCGGCTGCCACACGGGTGCCGGCCTGGTCTTGCCGTTCATGATGTTCTGGGGAACGTCGAGGTGCACGACCCCGGGGCGGCCGCGGAACGACTCGCGCAGTGCGGTGCGCAGGAGCTCCGGAACACGCCCTGCCGAGGATGCGCGTGCGGACCATTTCGCAATCGTGATCGCTCCGACCTGATCGAAGTACTGGTAGGCGCCGCCCCGGTCGGGGTCGGTGATCGCCAAACGCCGCGAGCTCGTGATCAGCAGGACCCGGTTGCCTTCCGCGTTCTCGACGGCGATGCCGGGGAGTGCGTTGGCGACGCCGGGGCCGTTGCTCGCGATGGCGACACCGAGTCGGCCGGTGAGCCTGGCGTAGGCGCCCGCCATGTGCAGCGCGGTCGTCTCGTGCCGGGGCGTCACGAGCGGGATCCCCTTGGTTTCGAGACCGTTGAGCAGTCCCATGTAGGTGCCGTCCGGCAGGCCGAATACCTTCTCGACGCCTTCCGCGACGAGCACGTCGGCGATCAGGTCGCCACCGGTCACAGAGCCCATTCCCACCTCCTGTACCGGTGCGAGCCTAACGGGCGGGCGGCGGCGGGGCCCCCGAGAGCCGGGACTAACCTTCGCGTCACGATGATCGAATCGGGAAACCGGGTGCCGGATACACGTCTGCTGGACCGCGACGGGAGGCGATATGCGCTGTACGATCTCCTCGACCGGCCGACGCTCGTGATCGTTTTCAAGACCACATGCTCCACCTGCCGGCTGGCGCTGCCGGTGTTCGATCACTGGCGCCGGTACGAGCCTGCGGTGAAGATCCTGGCCGTTTCGCAGGACCCTCCGGCGCTCACCGATGCGTTCTTCGAGGATCTGGGCGTCGGTTTCGAGACCCTGTACGACGAGCCTCCGTATGCGATGTCGAACGCGTTCGGTGTGATCGCCGTGCCGTCGCTGGCCCTGATCGAGCATGGGCACGTGACCTGGTCGACGCACGGATGGATGCGTGCCAAGGCCGAGGAACTCGAGACGCTGCTCGCCACGCTCGCGGGCAGGAAGCCTGCGCTCGTCGGTGCCGACGACCTCCCGGTGCTGAAACCCGGTTGAAGTGGAAAGAACGTCCTCTAGGTAGAGGACTCGAGATGGTGGGGGCTGTCGCCTCCGATCGATGAGAGGAGTGAATCGTGGACTATCGCATCGAGCGGGACTCGATGGGCGAGATGCAGGTGCCCGCCGGCGCCTACTACGGGGCGTCGACCCAGCGTGCCGTCGAGAACTTCCCGATCTCCAAGCTGCGGTTCGGACGCCGGTTCATCTGGGCGCTCGGGCTGATCAAATGGGCCGCCGCGAAGGCCAACAAGGAAATGGGCCGCTACGACGCCGAGAAGGCCGACGCCGTGATGCAGGCCTGCGACGAGGTCATGGACGGCAAGCTCGACGCCGAGTTCGTCGTCGACATCTTCCAGACCGGGTCCGGCACGTCGACGAACATGAACGCCAACGAGGTGATCGCCAACCGGGCGACGGAGATCCTCGGTGGGGAGCTGGGCTCCAAGCTCGTGCACCCGAACGACCATGTCAACAACGGGCAGTCCTCCAACGACGTGATCCCGACGGCCATCCATATTGCTGCCACGGGCGCCGTGCGGGAAGACCTCCTTCCGGCCCTGGGCAAGCTCGCCGCCTCGCTCGACGCGAAGGCCGAGGAGTTCAAGGACGTCGTCAAGACGGGACGCACCCACCTGATGGACGCCACCCCGGTGACGCTCGGCCAGGAGTTCTCCGGCTACGCCACCCAGATCCACAAGGGCGCCGAACGTATGGAGAAGGTCCTACCCGAGCTGGAGGAGCTGGCGCTGGGCGGCACCGCGGTCGGTACCGGGCTCAACGCACCGGTCGGCCTCGTGCCGCTGATGATCCGCCACATCGCCGACCGCTCCGGCTATCCGTTCCGTGAAGCCGACAACCACTTCGAGGCCCAGGCCGCCAAGGACGCGGTCGTGGCGACGTCGGGCATGCTGAAGACGGTTGCGACGTCGCTGTTCAAGATCGCCAACGATCTGCGCTGGCTGTCGTCGGGCCCCCGCACCGCGATCGGTGAGATCCGGCTCCCGACGTTGCAGCCGGGCTCGTCGATCATGCCGGGCAAGATCAACCCGGTCATCCCGGAGGCGGTCATGCAGGTCGCCGGACAGGTGATCGGCAACGACGTGTCGGTGACGTGGGGCGGGGCGAACGGCAACTTCGAGCTGAACGTGATGATGCCGCTGATGAGTTACAACCTCATCGAGTCGATCGACCTGCTCGCCAACGTGTCGACGGTGCTCGCCGAGAAGTGTGTCGACGGGATCGAGGCGAACGTGGAGCGGGCGACCGAGCTGGTCGAACGTGACATCATCATCATCACGGCGCTGGCGCCGCACGTCGGGTACGACAAGGCGGCCGACATCGCCCACGTGGCGATGGACACCAACCGCGGTGTGCGCGAGGTCGCGCTCGAGATGAGTGGGCTGTCCGCCGAGGAACTCGACAAAGTCCTCGACCTGAAAAAGATGACCGAGGGCGGCGTCCTCTAACCCCCCATTGAACCCAGGGTTCGTAGGGGTCGTGGCGACCCCCCTGAGCCCTGGGTTCAGCGCGCACTGGAAGAGTGTGATCGTTCCATCCGTCAATAGGGTCGATGGAGGGGTATGTTGGGATCGTGAGGGCCGGCCCATCGCCGATCCCTCGAGTCGGACACGCATGGCCAACTGCAGGAGGTGCGATGGACATTCCGCGAGATCATCTGGTCGACATGTATGAGACCATGGTGAAAATACGACGCTTCGAGGAGCGGATCAGGGAGATCTACTTCGAGGACAAACTTCCGGCATTCGACATCGCGGCGGGCCTCATCCCAGGAGAGATGCATCTCTCGGCCGGCCAAGAGCCGGTGGCGGTCGGCGTGAAACCGCACTTGAAGGCGGGCGACGCGATCACCGCCACCCACAGACCCCACCACGTAGCCATCGCGCAGGGTGTCGACCTCAAGAAAATGGCGGCGGAGATCTTCGGGAGAGAGACGGGGTTGGGCCACGGCAAGGGCGGCCACATGCACCTGTTCTCGGTCGAACCGAACTTCGGCTGCTCGGGGATCATCGGCGAGGGCATGCCGGTCGCCTGTGGTGCGGCGCTGGCGTTCAGTCGGCGCGGCACCGACAACGTGGCGTTGTCGTTCTTCGGCGACGGCGCAGCCAATCAGGGTGCATTCCACGAGTCGCTCAACCTGGCGGCAACCTGGAACCTCCCCGTCGTGTTCATCTGTGAAGACAACGGCTACGCCATCTCGGTGCCCAAGGCCGCCGCCACGGCCATCCCGAACAACAGCGACCGCGCGTGCGCGTACGGGATCCCCGGCGTCCTCGTCGAGGACAACGACCCCGTGGGCGTGTACGAAGCCGTGGGGGAGGCGATCCGCCGGGCGCGAAGCGGAGGCGGGCCGACCCTCATCGAGGTGAAGACCGATCGCTTGTGGGGGCACTTCGAGGGCGACGCCGACGCGTATCGCAGCGACGAGTTCAAGAAGGCCATGGCGGAGCGAGATCCGCTGGTCACCTTCGGTCGGCGACTTCTCGACGAGGGGGTCCTGAGCGAATCGGATGTCGACAGTATCCGTGAGCGGATGTACGGCGAAGTGGAGGAGGCCCTGGAGTTTGCCCAGTCGAGCCCGTATCCGCAGCCCGAGGACGCTCTCAACCACGTCTTCGCTTGAGAGGGGAGGTCGCATGACAACAGCAACCGACCGCAAACTGACCACCCAGAAGGCGATCGCGGAAGCCATCGCCCTCGAGCTGGAACGCGACGAATCGGTCCTCGTCATGGGTGAGGACGTCGGCGTCTATGGGGGCATCTTCGGGTCCACCGAGGGTCTCCTGGATCGCTTCGGTCCGCAACGAGTGATGGACACACCGATTTCCGAGACCGGATTCATCGGCGCGGCCGTCGGAGCCGCCGTCAACGGGCTCCGCCCGATCGCCGAGCTCATGTTCGTGGACTTCTTCGGCGTGTGCATGGATCAGATCTACAACAACATGGCGAAGATCCACTACTTCAGCGGCGGCAACGTCAAGGTGCCGATGGTGCTCATGACCGCCGTGGGTGGCGGCTATTCGGACGCCGGACAGCACTCGCAGACGCTGTGGGGAACGTTCGCGCATCTGCCCGGGATGAAGGTCGTCGTTCCCTCCAATCCCTACGACGCCAAGGGACTGATGATCTCGGCGATCAGAGAGGACAACCCCGTCATCTACATGTTCCACAAAGGCGTTCTCGGCCTGGGCTGGATGACGAACAATCCTCGGGCCACCGGCCCGGTCCCGGAGGAGGCATACGAAGTCCCGATCGGCAAGGCGGCGATCGCTCGGCCGGGCAACGATGTGACCGTGGCGACGGTCGGGCTGTCGGTGCACCGGGCGCTGGATGCCGCCGAACTGCTCGAAGAGAAGGGGATCTCCGCCGAGGTGCTCGACCTTCGTTCGCTGGTGCCGCTCGATCGTGAAGCGATCGTGGCGAGCGTCCGCAAGACCCATCGTCTGATGGTGGTGGACGAGGATTACCAGAGCTTCGGGATGAGCGGTGAGGTGATCACCACGGCCGTGGAGGGTGCATTCGACTATCTCGATGCGCCGCCCGTGCGCGTGGCGACGCCCGACGTGCCGATCCCCTACAGCCACCCGCTGGAGGAATGGACGTTGCCGTCGGTACGGCGGATCGTCGCCGGAATCGAACGATTGACGACGGGCTGAGCCCACATGGCCATCGATGTGCTCATGCCGGTGATCACCGACGCCGGAGAGGATGCCGTCGTGACGGCCTGGTTCGTCGACGAAGGCCAACCATGTGAGGACGGCCAGCTCATCGCCGAGGTCCAGGCGGAGAAGGTGGCCGCGGAAGTCCGCGCTCCTGCCGCCGGTCTTGTGGTCGACCCGGTCGACATCAATGAACCGGTGGCGCAGGGAACGCCGATCTGCCGGATAGCCGCCGCAGGAGAAGGACCTCCTGTGGCGGCGACCCCGACTCGCGTGCCCGAGGCGGTCGGAGAGGCGCCGCCAACGCTCGCCTCACCCGCCGCACGGCGGCTCGCCAGGGAGCTCGGCGTCGACCTGGCCGGTCTGTCCGGCTCCGGGCCGGGAGGCCGGATCACCGAGGCGGATGTGCGTTCTGTCGAAGCCGAACGTGGCGCGCCCGACACCGGGGTCGCGCTCGCGGGCCTTCGCGAAGTCGTCGCTCGCAACATGCGGCGGGGGCACCTGGAGACGGCCCCGGTCACACTCCATTCGTCCATCGTGCTGAGCGGCGGTGTCCCGGCGCACGTCACCGCGTCCGTCGTGAAGGCGGCGGCGGTCGCGCTGCAGGAGCATCCCGCGTTGAACGGCGTGCGCGAAGGGGACCGGTTCACCGCGGCTACGACCGCGCATGTGGCCGTGGCGGTGCAGACCGACGACGGCTTGGTGGCTCCGGTCGTGAGGAGCCCGGCCGGCCGGACGGTGGGCGAAATCGCCGAAGAGATCGCAGAGTTGGCGGGCCGGGCGGCGGCCAAGGAGCTGGCGGCAGTCGACTTCGAGGGCGGTACGTTCACGGTGACCAATCTGGGGCGGTGGGGGATCGACGGATTCACACCGATCATCAACCTTCCCCAGGTGGCGATCCTCGGCGTGGGAGCGGTGCGCACCGGCCCGGGATTCGACCAAGACGGGGCGGTGATCGCCGAGACTCGTGTGGTGCTGTCGCTGACGTTCGATCACGCATTCGTGGATGGGGCGCCTGCCGCCGCGTTCCTCCAGCGTGTCGGCGAGCTGTTGGCGGTGCGTAGCTAACAACTCGACCTCTGGGAGTCTGCCGAGTACGCGCCTGTACTCATCTGAACCCAGGGCTCGTAGGGGTCGTGGCGACCCCCCTGAGCCCTGGGTTCAGCGCGAGGGGCGGGAGATCGCGAAAACCAACTACCCCTTCCCACGACGCGGACGACAATTGCGCGCCACAATATGAAAGGTGAATCAGGTCTCAACTTCGGATAGCGTCACACTTCCGCCCACCGCGCGCGGAAGAGCGACCCGCCAGGCACTGCTCGACGCCGCCGAAGAGGTCTTCGGCGAGTTCACCTACGAGCGGGCCTCGGTCGCGGAGATCACACGGCGCGCCGGCGTCGCCCAGGGCACCTTCTACGTCTACTTCCCCGACAAGAAGGCGGCCTTCATCGAGCTGGTGAAAGAGCTGAACCACGGACTGCGCAAGGCCATCGCAATGTCGATCGAGGGCCTCACCGACCGCATCGCGATCGAACGGACGGGCTTTCGCACCTTCTACGACTACGTGTCACGCCACAACGCCCTCTACAAGATCGTGCGCGAGGCCGAGTTCGTCAGCCCCGAGATCTACCGCTGGCACTACGGGCGCCTCGCCGAAGGCTACGTCAAGGGCCTCGAGGCGGCGATCGCCGACGGCCAGCTCCGCCCGGACCTCGACGTCCACACCATCTCCTACGTGCTCATGGGCATCGCCGAATTCACCGGAGGCCAATGGGTGCTCGGCGAGGGACGGCCACCCCCCGACGACGTATTCGAACAGATCATCGGCTTCGTCGAACGGGGCCTCGACGCCCAGAAGGGAACGACACGGTGACCAGAGACATTCGTGCGAGCACGATCACCACCTCCAGGATCAGGACCAGGGTGCTGACATGCGGCCCCGACGGCGGGACCCCGGTGCTCTTCCTGCACGGCAACCTGTCGTCGGCGACCTGGTGGGAATCGACGATGATCTCCCTCCCGGCGGGCTACCGGGCGATCGCCGCGGACCAACGCGGGTTCGGTGACGCCGACCCCGACGCGAAGATCGACGCGACCCGTGGCCTCGGGGACCTCGCCGAGGACACGATCGCCCTGCTCGACCAGCTCGGCATCGAGCGCGCCCACCTCGTCGGCAACTCGCTCGGCGGCGTCGTCGCATGGCGCCTCATCGCCGAGCACGCGAGCCGCTGGATCACCGTCACACAGGTCGATCCCGGCTCACCGTTCGGTTTCGGCAGCACCAAAGACGCCGAAGGGACCCCCTGCTGGGACGATTACGCGGGCTCCGGGGCCGGGCTCATCAACCCCGAGTTCGTCCGTCTCCTCGCCTCGGGCGACCGCTCCACCGACTCGATGTTCTCCCCCCGCTCGATGCTGCGCACCGCCCTGCTCGCCGAGCCCCGGGTCCTGGATCGTGAGGACGCCATCGTCGACGCCATGCTCGCCACCCACCTCGGCGAGCACGACTATCCGGGCGACGCCGTCGAATCGCCCAACTGGCCGTTCGTCGCCCCCGGCGTGTGGGGCCCCAACAACGCCCTGTCGCCCAAGTTCACCGCGGAGGCGGCCGGCGTCGTCGCAGCCGCACCGAAACCGCCGATCCTGTGGATACGAGGCGCCGGCGACCGCATCGTCTCCGACGCGTCGATCACCGACCTGGGGACGCTCGGCCCGACCGGGGTGATCCCCAACTACCCGGGCGCCGACGTCTATCCGCCCCAGCCGATGGTGGCCCAGATCCGGCACATGCTCGACGCCTACGCGGCGGCCGGCGGCACGTACGAGGAGGTCGTCATCGATCGGGCGGGACACATGCCGTTCCTCGAGCGGCCCGACGAGTTCAACGCCACATTTCACCCCTATCTCCAATCCCATGGGTAACAACGTTCAACGACACATCTCGCCCCCATCCCCAATCCAGTAGGTAATGAGGAGGAACGAATGAGAATCAACCGACTGCGGCTCCCGGCGCTGCTCATCGTGATGGCGGTCATCGCGGTGGCGTGCACGAGCGGGGCCACGACGACCACGACGCAGGCGGCAACGACCACGACGCAGGCGGCAACGAGCACGACACAGGCCGTGACGAGCACGACACAGGCTGCGACGAGCACGACGGCCGCGCAGGCGGCGGCCGGCGGTGTCAACTGTGACAAGCCCGTCACGGTGGGCGTGATCACCGACCAGACCGGCCCGCTGGCGATCTACGGTGCACACATCCTGCGAGGCGTGCCGATCGGATTCGAGTACGCGACCGGCGCCGCCGGGACCGACGGCGTCTACAAGCTGGACAACTGTGAGATCCGTGTCGTCTTCAAGGACGACCAGACCAACCCCGAGATGAGCGCCACGGACGCCCGCGAGCTCATCGAGGTCGAAGGCGCCGACATCCTCATCGGGACGGTCAGCTCCGGCGTGACCGCCACGCTGCAGGAGATCGCCCGAGAGAACGACGTCATCCTGATCGCCGCACCGGCGGCGGCCAACGACCTGACCGGTGCCAACTTCAACCCGAACACGTTCCGCGTGTCCCGCAACAACTACCAGGACGCGATCGCGCTCTGCCAGTACCTCACCAAGGAGTACAGCACGTTCGTGCAGATCGCCCCCGACTACTCCTTCGGGCGTGGTGGCGCCGCGGCGCTGCGTGACGCATGCACCTTCTACGGCGGGACGTTCCCGGCCGACGACGTGTTCGCTCCGGCCGACACGACCGACTTCACCCCCTACATGGAGCAGATCGCCGACGTCGACGCCCAAGCCCTCCTCGTGACCTGGGCCGGCGGCGGGTTCGTCCCGTTGCTCCAGGCCGCCGTGGACCTCGGTGTGCTCGACAACAAGGTGCTCGTGTCACCGTTCGTCGACAACGTCGTGCTGCCCGTGTTCTTCAAGAACGCGATCGGCTCGACCTCGACGATCCTGTACCACTACACCCTGCCGAACAACCCGATCAACGACTACCTCGTCGATCAGGACCAGGCCCAGTTCTCGACATACCCTGATCTGTTCGACGCCGACGGGATGAACGCGGCGCTCCTCGTCGTTGCGGCACTCGAGGCCACCGGTGGGGCGGCCGACGCCGACTCGCTACGCTCCGCCATGGAAGGGTTGCAGTTCGACGGCCCCAAGGGCACGATCTTCATCCGTCCCGAGGATCACGTTGCGATCCAGGACATGTACGTCGTGACGCTCAAGAACGTCGACGATCCGGAGTTCCGCTACTTCGACTACGTGGAGACACTGCGGCCCGAGCCGCCCTGCCTGCTCGAAGGCGAGTACAAGTCCCGGTGCGGCGATCTGCCGGTGGGAAGCCTGAGCGGGAACTGATCCGATACGCCGGGGGCGGACCGGACGGTCCGGTCCGTCCCCCACACCTATGGAGATGTGACGGTGGGTGAGGTCATTCTCGAGACGCGCGGACTTCGCAAGGAGTTCGACGCGCTCGTCGCGGTCGACGACGTGGACATTCGCATCGAAGCGGGTGCCTTCCACTCGATCATCGGTCCGAACGGGGCGGGCAAGACCACCCTGTTCAACCTGATCAGCGGCACGATGCAACCCACCCGCGGCCAGGTGCTGTACAAAGGCAGGGACATCACCCGTCTGCACGCCCACCGGGCCATCCACCTGGGGATCGGCCGCTCGTTCCAGATCACCAACCTGTTCCCCAACCTCACCGTCCTGGAGAACGTGCGCCTCGCCGCCCAGGCGATGGGCCACGACAACTTTCGAATCCTGCGCTCCCACCGCAAGTTCACCTCCTATCTGGATCGTGCCGCCGAGGTGCTCGACCTGGTGGAGCTCGCCGACCGGGCGGCGTTCCCCGCACGCGCCCTGCCCCACGGCGACCAGCGGAAGCTCGAACTCGGCATGATCCTCGCCCCGAACCCGGAGGTGCTCATGCTCGACGAGCCCACCGCGGGGATGGCCGCCGAGCAGGTCCCCGGGCTGATGCGCCTCATCGCCTCCATCCAGGAGGCCGGCGACAAGACGGTCGTGCTCGTCGAACACAACATGAATGTGGTCATGAGCGCCTCGGATCGCATCACGGTGATGCATCACGGTTCGGTCCTCACCGAGGGGTCCCCCGAAGAGGTCGCCGCCGACGAGAACGTCCAGACCGCCTACCTGGGCAGCCTCTTCGGTGGCGGCATGCCGGAAGGCACGACGCCATGAACCTGCTCGAGCTCCGTGACGTCGACACGTTCATCGGCCAATACCACATCCTCGAAGGCGTCTCCCTGGACGTCCCCGAAGGGTCCATCGTCGCGCTGCTGGGACGCAACGGCGCCGGCAAGACCACCACGCTGCGCACGATCATGGGACTCACTCCGGCCTCGTCCGGTTCGGTGCGTTTCGCCGGCGAGGACATCACCGCGCGTCCCGCCTACGAGATCGGGACGCTCGGGATCGGCTACGTGCCCGAGCATCGGGCGATCTTCTCCGATCTGACCGTCGAGGAGAACCTGCGTCTCGCAGAACGTCGAAAAGGCGACCTGGCCCGCAAGGCCGACCTCATCTTCTCGCTGTTCCCCGACCTGGAGCGCCTCGCACGACACTCCGGCACGAAACTGTCGGGCGGGCAGCAGCAGATGCTCGCCGTCGCGAGGGCGCTGGTTCCCGACAACCGCCTCCTGCTCATCGACGAGCCGAGTGAAGGCCTCGCCCCCGTCCTCGTCGAACAGATGGTCGAGGCGATCCGGGCGCTCTCGGACCACACGACGGTGCTGCTCGTCGAACAGAACTTCGCGGTGGCGAGCTACGTCGCCGAGCACTACGTGATCGTCGAGGAGGGCACCAGCGTCCTTTCGGGCGCCATCGCCGACCTCGTCACCGACAAGGAAACGATCACCCGCTACCTGGGGGTCGCATGACCGCCCCGACAGCGTCGTCCAGGCGAGCCGTCTGGTTCCACCGCAACCGGACACGCATCACCGTGCTCGCCGTGCTCGGATTCCTGTTCCTCGCCGCGCTCGGAGGCCTGGACCGTGAAGACTGGCTGATCACGATCCTGCGGGGTCTCGCCGTCGGGGCGATCACCTTCCTCGTCGCGTCGGGACTGTCACTGATCTTCGGACTGATGGACGTCCTGAACCTGGCCCACGGCGAGATCTTCATGCTCGGCGCCTACCTCGGATGGACCGTCTACACACGCCCCGACACGGTCGTCGACGTGTTCGTCCCGATGCTCCTGCTCGGAGCGCCGCTGGTGTTGATGCCGTGGCTGCGTCGCGGCGCCGCACGACTGCGCGGCGGCGGGAGACGTAAGGCGCTCGCCGTGGGGCTGCTCGTCGCCGGTGCAGCCGGGACGGTGGCCGCGGTCGCCCGCTTCCCGCTGGCGATCTGGAACCCCGGCGTGTACACGCAGAGCCCGATCACCTACTCGCTGGCGATCGACATGGGGACCCTCGCGCCGCTGCCCAGAGGCTCGTTCGCCGGGTCGCCGCTCCTGGTCGTCGTCGGCCTGCTCGTCGCCGTCGTCGTGTTCGCCGTCGCCCTCCAGGCCCTGGCCGGCAGGCCGGGCGGGACGGCGCGCGTCTCGCCCCGACGTCTCACCGTCTCGCTCGCGATGGCCGGCGCCGCCGTCGCGCTGCTCGTGGCGCGCGACCCGGTCGTCGGATGGCTGTTCACCCTGAGTACGACCACACGGTTCCTCCTCGCGATCGTCGTGGCGGTGCTGCTCGGCGGCGGCCTCGGCGCGATCATCGAGGTGACCCTGATCCGCCCCCTGTACGAGCGTCCCATCTATCAGCTCATGGTGACTCTCGGGCTGGGGTTCGTCCTCATCGAACTGGTCCGCTCCGTGTGGGGACGGCCCGAGTTCACGATGGCGAAACCCGCCGCGTTCGCCGGGACCGGCGCCGGTTGTCCCGCCGAAGGGTTCCGAGGGCTGTTCAGCGGCTGTTCGACGGTCAAGATGTTCGGGGGGAGGGTGCGGACCTACAACGAGGCGTTCGTGATCGCGGTCGGGGTCCTCGTGCTCGTCACCGTCGCGCTGATCCTGAAGCGGACCCGCATCGGCATGATCATCAGGGCCGGTGTGCAGGACCGCGAAATGGTCGAGGCGCTCGGCATCAACGTGCGGCGCGTCTTCACGCTCGTGTTCGCGATCGGGACCGGTCTCGCCGCCCTCGGCGGTGTCATCGCAGCCCCTTCGATGGGACTGTCACCGCAGATGGGCGGCACCCTGCTGCTGCTGGCACTCATCGCGCTCGCGATCGGCGGGCTGACGAGCTTCCCCGGCGCGGCGGCGGGAGCCGTGCTCGTCGGGCTCGTCCAACAGTTCATCATCCGCTACGGACAGATCGGCATCGACCTTCCGTTCCTCGCCGAGCCGTTCAAACCGTCTCCGCCGCTCGTGCCAGCGTCGACGGTGCTGCTCATGGTCGTGATCCTGCTGCTGCTGCCCAACGGCCTGTTCGGAAAGAGCTCACGATGATCGCGACCCTGCTCAGACGCCGCCGGTGGCTGATCGTCGTGACGCTCGCCGCGGTCGTGTTCCCGTTCGTCGTGTCGATCCTCGTCGACGGTGCCGGCCCCGGCGCGGTGCTCAGCAACCAGGACGGCAACGCCAAGTTCCTCGAAGGTCTCGCCATCGAGATCTTCATCCTCGCCCTGTACGCGATCAGCTACGACCTCGTCCTCGGCGTCGCCGGGCTGCTGTCGTTCGGGCACGCCATGTTCTTCGCCGTCGGCGCCTACACGATCGGGATCATGCTGCGCAGCTTCGACATGGCGTTCCTGCCCGCACTCGGCGTCGTGCTGATCGCGGCGATCCTGCAGGCCGTCCTGTTCGCCATCGTGCTGCCGCGCGTCAAGGGGATCACGTTCGCGCTCGTCACCCTCGGCCTCGCGTCCGCGTTCGCGATCATCATCCAGTCGACCGAACTGGCCGACTACGCCGGCGCCGAGATCGGTCTTCAGGGGGTCATCTCGCCCGCCTGGCTCGACACGACCACCGAGCGGTTCCGTTTCTACCTCGTCGCCCTCACGATCCTGGTGATCGTCTACGTCGTCTACACGCGCCTCGTCGACTCGCCGACCGGAAAGGTTCTCGCCGGGATCCGCGAGAACGAGGACCGCGCCTCGATGCTGGGGTACAACACGTTCTGGTTCAAGCTGACCGCCCTGCTCGTGGCGTCCATAACCGCGGCGTTCGCCGGTGTGCTGCACACGCTGCACCAGCCGATCGTCACCCCCAACATCGCCGGTCTCGGCTGGACGGTCACCGCCCTGCTGGTCATCCTCATCGGCGGGGTCGGGACGGTGAGCGGAGCGGTCGTCGGCGCCGTCGTGTTCCGCCTCCTGCAGTTCTACCTCGACCGCTGGTTCGGCGGCGCCTCCAACATCCTGATCGGGCTCGCCTACATCGCGCTGGTTCTCTACCTGCCGTTCGGAATCGTCGGAACGTGGCGGGCGAGATCGCTCCAGATCGCCGCCGGACGCAGGAGACTCCTGTCGCGGCTCACCGGCAGGCACCCCGCCGCCGGGGGAGGGGGGTCCTGATGCCCCTCGACACGCTGCTCGCGCGCCATGCCCGCTACTACCCGGACAAGACGGCGGTCGTCTTCGGGGGCCACCGTCTCACGTTCAGGGAGTTCGACGTTCGGGTCAACCGTCTCGCCAACGCCCTGGGCGGGCTCGGGATCGCCAAAGGCGACAAGGTCGCGACCGTCCTCGACAACTCCCTGGAGCTGCTCGAGGTCTACCAGGCGGCCGCCAAGACAGGCATCGTGGTGGTCCCGCTCAGCCCGCTGCTGCGCGCCGGCGGCCTCTCGAACCAGATCGTCGACTCCGACGCCGTCGCGGTGATCACCCAGAGATCGATGGTGCCCCACGTCGACGCGGTACGTGACCGGCTCGGCGGCGTCGACCGGTTCATCCTCACCGACGCGACCGGTGTGCCCGGCTACGGCTCCTATCGAGAGCTCGTCGCGCACGCATCGGACGG
>JAADGS010000010.1:17614-25338 GCA_013152275.1 Actinomycetota bacterium
ACCCCCGACGACCCGTACAACATCATCTACTCGTCGGGAACGACGGGCCTGCCGAAGGGGATCGTGCACACGCACGCGATCCGCGAGGCGTACTGCACCGGGTTCGCGTCCTCATACCGGATTCACCCGGAGAGCGTCATCCTGCACGCCGGGTCCCTCGTGTTCAACGGGGCGTTCCTCACCCTCATGCCCGCCTTCTACCTGGGCTGCACCTACGTGCTGCACCGCTCCTTCGACGCACGGGCGATGATCGACGCCATCGCCGCCGAAGCGGTGACGCACATCATGACCGTGCCGTCCCAGCTCATCGACCTGCTCGCCCACGACGACTTCGACGAGGCGCACCTCGGGTCGCTGGAGATGATCTGCTCGGTCGGCGCGCCGTTGCACCTGGAACACAAACGTGAGATCGCCCGCCGGTTCCCCGCACGCTTCTACGAGCTGTACGGGCTCACCGAAGGGTTCATGACGATCCTCGATCGTGACGACTTCGCCCGCAAACCCGACTCGGTCGGTGTGCCGCCACCGCTGTACGAGATGCGCATCGTCGGCGACGACGGGCTCGACGTGGCCGCCGGTGAGGTCGGCGAGATCGTCGGGCGGGGACCGACCACCATGCCCGGCTACTACCGGCGGCCCGATCTGACCGCCGACGCGATCCGCGACGGATGGCTCTATTCGGGCGATCTCGGCTACGTCGACGACGACGGGTTCCTGTACCTCGTCGACCGCAAGAAGGACCTGATCATCTCCGGAGGCGTGAACGTCTACCCGAGGGACATCGAGGAGATCGTCGTCACCCATCCCGACGTCGCCGACGTCGCCGTGTTCGGCGTCCCCCACGAACGGTGGGGCGAGACGCCGGTCGCCGCAGTCGTCCTGCACGCCGGCGCGACGTCGTCACGCGAAACGATCATCGCCTGGGTGAACGAGCGGGTCTCGGCCCGCTTCCAGAAGATCGGCGACGTTACGATCCTCGACGCGTTCCCCCGCAGCGTCGCCGGCAAGACGCTGCGACGGGTCATCAAAGAGTCCTACACGGAAAGGGAGGTCACGTGAACGACCGAGATGTCGACACGAACGGGATCCGGCTGCACTACCTCGAGTACGGCACGTCCGGGCCGACGCTGCTCCTGATGCCGGGTCTGACCGCCAACGCCCACTCGTTCGACGGGCTCATCGCCGCAGGTCTCGCCGAGCGGATGCGCGTCCTCGCCCTGGACCTGCGCGGCCGCGGCCTGAGCGACAAGCCCGACGGTGGCTACCGGATGAGCGATCACGCGGCCGACGTGCTCGGGCTCATGGATGCTCTCGACCTCGACCGGGTCGTGCTCGGCGGGCACTCCTTCGGGGGTCTGCTCACCTACCACATCGCCGCGTCGCATCCGGACCGGGTCGAGTCGTGTGTCGTGATCGACGCGCCCGCCGAGGTGGACGAGACGATCCTCGATCAGATCAAGCCGTCGCTGGACCGCCTCGACATGGTGCTGCCGTCCCGGGACGCCTACCTGGAGATGGTCAAGGCGATGCCGTACTTCGACGGCTGGTGGGATCCGGCCATCGATGGCTACGTTCGCGCCGACGTGCGGGAACAGGACGACGGGACGGTGCGGGCCCGCTCGCGTCCCGAGCACATCCGCGCCGCCGTCGAGGGCACCCTCGAGATCGACTGGCCCGAGGTGGTCGCCTCGATCGAACGGCCACTGCTGTTCCTGCGGGCGCCGGACCCGTTCGGGCCGCCCGGCTCCCCACCCCTCGTGGCCGAAGCGAAGGCACACGCCACGATGGCCCTGCTTCGCGACGGGCGCCTCGTGGAGATCCCCGGCAATCACATGACGTGCCTGTTCGGGTCGTCGGCGGTGAAGGCGGTCGAGGCCATCGAGGCGTTCGTGTTGGAGGACCGATGAAACGGGTCGACCTGCTCGATGTCGGAACGTGGATGCCGCAACGCTGGATGTCCGCCGCGCAGATCGGCGCCGCGGCCGGTATCGACGAGGAGGTGATCGTCGAACGTTTCGGCCTGGACGGCAAGCACATCGCCGGACCGGACGACCACGTCTCCACGATGAGTGCCGGTGCCGGCGCCGTGGCGCTGCAACGCGCAGGCGTCGAACCGGACGAGGTCGACGTGGTCGCCTACTTCGGGTCGATGTGGAAGGACTACCTCGTCTGGTCGGCGTCACCGAAGATCGCCGACCTCGTCGGGGCGCACAACGCGTGGGCACTCGAGATGGGCAACGTGTCGTGCGGGACGCCGGTCGCACTCAAGGCGGTGGGGGACATGCTGCGGGGCTCGGACGACGTCGAAACGGTCCTGCTGGTCGGTGCGAGCCGAGAGTCGCATCTGCTCGACTACACGAACCGCCGGTCACGCTTCATGTTCAACTTCGGTGACGGTGCCGCGGCGGCGGTGCTGTCGACCCGGCGTCGCGGTCACGAGATCGTCGCGTCGGCGGTCATCACCGACGGGCGGTTCGCCGACGACGTCGCGGTGTACGCCGGCGGCAGCCGCAACCCGGCCTCGCTGGAGACGGTGCGGGAGCGCCGTCACTGCCTCGACGTTCGCGATCCCGCGTCGATGAAGGAGCGGCTCGACCCGGTGTCGGGAGCGAACTTCGTCGGTGTGGCGCGCCGCGCCTGCGAGCGTGCAGGGATCAGCCCGGCGGATCTGGCGCTGCTGGCGCCGCTGCACTTCAAACGTTCCCTGTTCGAGTGGACGATCTCCGAGCTTGGCGTGCCCGAGGAGAAGACGGTGTATCTGCGCCGTCACGGGCACATGTCGGGCATCGATCCGCTGGTCGGTCTGGACGAGAAGAGAGACGAGCTCGAAGCCGGCGACTGGGTGCTGTTGCTGTCGGCGGGCACCGGGTACACGTGGGCTGCGACGGTGGTGAGGTGGTGAGGTGAGTGTGGAGGCGTTTGATCGGGTCGGTGCGGGTGTGCTTGGTGGTGGCAGGTGGTGTTGGGAGGTGGCGAGATGAGTGTTGATGCCTTCGATTGGATCGGCTACCACGCCGATGTGCGTCCCGGTGCGGTGGCGCTCATCGACGACTACACGAACCGCACGTTCACCTACGGCCGGCTCGACGCGCGGGTGCGGGCGATGGCCGTGTGGCTGGCACACAAGGGGGTGGGGGAGGGCGACAGGGTCGCGTTCCTGTCGGCGAACACGACCGACATCTTCGACGTCCTGTTCGCGTGCGCCCACCTTCGCGCGATCCTCGTGCCGCTCAACTGGCGGCTCGCGGTCCCGGAGCTGCAGTTCATCGTCGACGATTCGGAACCCAAGGTGCTGATCTACGAGGACCAGTTCGCCGGCGCCGCGGCGCAGCTGAACGTGGCCGAGGGGCTCGCGTTGGGGGAGCCGTACGAGGAGGCGCTCGACGCCCACGACCCGGCGGGTGCGCCGGACGTCGTCGCCGTCCACGACGACCCGTGGGCGATCATGTACACGTCGGGGACGACCGGGCATCCCAAGGGTGCGATCGTCACGCACGGGATGTTCTTCTGGAACGCGATCAACATGGGCGACGCGGTCGGTCTCACGCAGCGTTCGGGGAACCTCAATGTCCTGCCGACGTTTCACACCGGCGGTCTGAACCTGTACACGACGCCGTGTCTTCGCCTCGGGGCGAGGTCCGTGAACCTGCGCGAGTTCGACCCGCAGAAGCTGCTGTCGTGGCTGACGTCGGGTGAGATCACCCATTTCTTCGGGGTGCCGGCCGTCTACCAGTTCCTTGCGGAGGATCCGGCGTGGGCGGACGCCGATCTGTCGAAGGTGACCTCGTGGGCGAGCGGCGGTTCCGCGCTGCCGGTGGCGTTGCTGGAGCGTTACGCCGAGCGGGGGGTTGTGATCCGCCAGGGGATGGGGCTGACCGAGACGAGCCCGACGCTGTTCCTCACCGACGAGGAGCACGCCCTGTCGAAGGCCGGGTCGGTGGGCAAGCCGGTGCTGCACACCGCCATCCGCATCGTGGACGAGGCCGGGCGGGACGTGGCGCGCGGCGAGATCGGCGAGTTGTGGGCGAAGGGTCCGAACGTGACGCCCGGGTACTGGCATCGGCCCGACGCCAACGCGGCGTCGTTCACCGACGGGTGGCTGCACACCGGCGACGCGGCGCGGATGGACGACGACGGGTACGTGTTCATCGTCGACCGGTGGAAGGACATGTTCATCTCCGGCGGGGAGAACGTGTATCCGGCCGAGGTCGAGCAGGTGCTGTTCCGGCATCCGAACGTGCTCGACGTCGCGGTGATCGGCGTACCCGACGAGCGGTGGGGCGAGGTCGGTGTGGCGGTGGTCGTGCCGCGCGACGCCGACGCGTTCGACGCGGACGAGCTGCTCGGCTTTTGTGACGGCAGGCTGGCCCGCTACAAGATCCCGAAACGGGCGGTGGTGGTGGACGAGCTGCCCCGCAACGCCGCCGGCAAGGTCCTCAAGCGGGTCCTCCGCGACACCCTCCCCCCCTGCTGTTGAACCCAGGGTTCGTAGGGGTCGTGGTGACCCCCCTGAGCCCAGGGTTCAACGAACCACCACCACCCCTGTTGAACCCAGGGTTCGTAGGGGTCGTGGTGACCCCCCTGAGCCCTGGGTTCAACGAAGGTGTTACTTCGCCAGGAGAGAACGGACCGTCTCGGCGACCTCCGCGGGGCGGGCCGTGAGGTCGTCCCACGTGAATCGGACGAGGCGCCAGTCGTGCAGCGTCGCCAGGCGGTTCCGGCGACGGTCACGTTCGAACGCCTCGACCTGGGTATGCCACCGTCGCGAATCCCACTCGATCGCGAGCTTCTTGTCGGGATACGCGGCATCGAAACGCCGGTGCTCGTCCCACGGAATCGGATACTCGAGCTGGGGATCGGGAAGTCGGGAGGATCGCAGAACGTCGAGACCGAGCAGTTCGAGCCGGCTCGCGTTCTCGTTGGGGGATTCGGCCCGTTCCCCGAGGATGGTTCGAAGAGATGTCGAGCCGGGTTTGCCTCGCCGCAGAACAGAGGAGGCGACGTCCCGCACCTCGGCGACGGTCAGCTTCTTGGAGGCGAGGAGATCATCGACGATCGACGCGAGGTGCTGGGGCCGCAGGAGCGCGGCGAGGTCGACGATCGTTCTGGCCATCGTGGTCACGGGCAAGCCATCGATCGTTGCGATGTGGGACTCGTCGAGGTCGTGGCTGCGGCGGATGGTGACGTCGGGGAAGTTGTGGGTGGTCCGGCTGTGGACGGTGACGACGGCGAGCCCCCGCCAGACGCGGGGGATCGAGAGCATCTCGGCCGCCGACTCGTGAGAGACGACGGCGTCGGGCAGCCCTGCGACGGCGGCACGCAAGCGGTCCATGGGGTCCGTCATGTCGAAGATCCGGTACACCGAACGGGCGATGGATTGCCATCGGCCCGTGCGGACCCGCCTTCGGATCATGTCGACGGTCATGCCGTATTCGAGCACTTGGTCTTTCCTGATCACACCGCCTTGGCCGGCTGCCAGGTTGAGGATGCGTTTGTCGGTCTGCATGGCCCGATCATGAGGCATGGGTGTGACAGATCCCCGCCTCAACTGAACCCTGGGTTCGTAGGGGTCGTGGCGACCCCCCTGAGCCCTGGGTTCAACGTTCGGTGAGTAACGTGGCGGGGTGAGTGCCCTGTTCGAGTTCGAGGATGTCCTCGTCGCCGGCGGCGATGGCACGCCGATCCTCCAGATCGATCACACGGTCGTGCAGGATGAGGGCATCACCGTCATCGTCGGCCCTTCGGGTGCAGGCAAGACGACGCTGCTCAGGCTGTGCAACCGTCTCGCCGTCCCCGACCGTGGAGCGATCCGGTTCCAAGGCGAGAACCTCTCCGCGATGGACCCTCTCACCCTTCGCCGCAAGGTCGGCATGGTGTTCCAGCATCCGGTGCTCTTCGGTGGGACCGGCCTCGACAACTTGCAGGTTGCGGAGCCGTCCATCGCCGAACCCGAGGCGAGGGAGCTGTTCCGAAACGTCGGGCTCGACGAGTCGTTTCTCAACGCCGCCGTCGACGACCTGTCCGGGGGAGAGGCGCAGCGCCTCTGCCTCGCCCGGACGCTCGCCACCGGCCCACAGGTCCTGCTGATGGACGAACCGACCGCGTCGCTCGACCCGGCGGCAACCGAACGTCTCGAGGGCCTCGTCCGAGACCTCGACGGCGTCCCGATCCTGTGGGTCACCCACGACGTGGCCCAGGTTCGCAGGCTGGCGGACGAGGTGATGGCGATCGTCGACGGGTGGCTCGTCTCCGATGCCGCTTCGGTCCAGGGTTTCCTGAATGGGGGGCACCATGGCGAGCGGTGATGTCACGACCCTTGGCCTGATCGCGTCGCTCGTACTCATCGTCGTGGCACTCGGCCTGTCGCTCTGGCAGCGCCTTCACCTCGAACGCGAGATGATCTGGGCGACCATCCGCTCGATCGTTCAACTCCTCGCCGTGGGAGCGGTCCTGGCGGTCATCATCGACCCGACCCAGCCGCTGATCCTGTCGTGGATCTGGGTCGGCGCGATGCTCCTCTTCGCAGGGATCGTCGTGCAGCGCCGCGCCCGCGAGGTCCCCGACATCCTGCGACTCAGCTTCCTGGCGCTCGGGATCTCCTCGGTGGTGACACTCGGCGTCATCTTCGGGCTGCGCGTGTTCCCGCTCGAGGCTCGAACCCTCGTGCCGTTGGCTGGGATGATGGTCGGCAACTCGATGAAGGCGACGATCGTGGCGGCACGCAGAGTCATCGAGGAGATTCGCGACAAACGCCGCGAGGTCGAGGCACGCCTCGCTCTCGGCCAGTCGTCGACTCTCGCGTCGCGGCCGTACGTGAGGGCTGCGCTGCGCACGGCGTTGACACCACAGATCGAGACCACCAAGGCGGTGGGCCTGGTGTTCCTCCCCGGGGCGATGACCGGGCTGATCCTGGCCGGGGTCAACCCGGTCGACGCGGTCCTGGTGCAGGCGGCGATCATGTACCTGATCCTGGGTTCGGTGGCGACGACCTCGACCGTCGTCACACTCGGCGTCGCACGCCGGCTCTTCACCGACGATCACCGGCTCAAGCGTCTGCCCCGCCCCTCGGACGTGTCGGCCCGCCCCGGGCTACTCGCGACGCTCGCCGTGCGCCTGCGACACTGAACTCGCGCACCCCCGTTGAACCCTGGGTTCGTATGCGTCGTGGTGACCCCCCTGAGCCCTGGGTTCAAGGAACTCGCGCACCCCTGTTGAACCCTGGGTTCGTATGCGTCGTCACGACCCCCCTGAGCCCTGGGTTCAATGGACTAGGGGGAAAGAAAAAGCCGCCGGGGGTACCGGCGGCTCTTCCGATTCGGTTGGTGCTAGCGCCGAGGACGGGCCTCGTTGACCTTGAGTCGGCGACCACTGAAATCGTGTCCGTCGAGCTCCTGGATGGCGGTCCGCGCCTCGTCGGCGTTGGCCATCTCCACGAAACCAAACCCGCGTGAGCGCCCGGTCTCCCGGTCACTGATCACGCTGGCGGAGGTTACTTCACCGTGTTCCCCGAACAGACGCTCGAGGTCACTCCCGGTGGAGTTGAAGGGAAGGTTCCCTACATAGATATTCATTCTGGCTCTCGCCCTTTCCTACTGGCTCCGTCCGCCCCCCGGGTCCTCTGTCCTGTCTGACTCAGCCACACTCAGTTGGGCGGAAAGAGAAACCGGGCGAGTCGCTGCTCATGCAGCACCGCATAGGTTAGCGGATCCAGGGCCGGGCGGCGC
>JAADGS010000011.1 GCA_013152275.1 Actinomycetota bacterium
TTCAGACGAGTTCGATGATCGCCATCTGGACGCGGCCTGGGACATGTGCGAGCCGGGATCAGCGACCCCGGCTCTGGAGAATCTCGACCCGATCACCGACAAGCTGCCACCAGCAAGGAACCGGCCGAACCCTGACCGCCGGTGATCGGCGCCGTCAACCGTGTCATCACCCATTGCGGCAACAGCGCGGGCGCCTCGGGCCTGTTCGTGCTACCTTTTCTCGAGTGCGACACCGCCCATACGACGGGTCGCGGGAGGAGTGGGGCGTAGCGCAGCATCTTCCGATCAAGACCAAGCAGCATCAGGAGCGAACGACAATGACCAGAGTTCCACTACAGGATCCCGCTACCGCCACCGGACGGACCAAGGAGGTGTTCGATCGTGTCGCCGGCTACTACGGCATGGTGCCGACGCTCCAACAGGCCATGGCGCCGCAGCCCGAGGTCACCAATGCGCTGTGGGACCTGAGCACAGCGACGATGCAAGAGGGGACCATCCCCGGGGAGCTGAGGCGGGCGATCTTCGTGGTCACGGCGACCGCGGGTGAATGCGACTACTGCACGGCTGCGCACATGTTGGCGTTGTTTCGTCACGGTTGGAGCGTCGAAGAGTGTGTCGAGATCGTCGAAGGGAAGCCGTCGTCACGGTTGGGCGAACCGGAGAATGCGGTCCTCGAGTTCGCCAGAGTCGTGGCCGCACGGCCTGTCGCGGTGACCGACGAGATGACCGATCGTCTCGGACAACTGGGATGGACCGAAGCCCAGATCGTCGAGATGGTGACGACGGTGGCGTTGCTCAAGTACACGTCGACGGTGGCAACGGCACTCGACATCCCGTTCGAGAAGATCATGCTCCCTCTCCTCGATGGCCCACCGTTCCGTTCGGAAGGCGACTGACTCTCGTCGCATCCGCATGTCCCCGGTGGCGGAAACGCCATCTCGGAGTATCGGATCGAGGGAACTTCGATCGGGCGTTCGGGTAGGAGGAACGCGGTCACCCGGGGAGGCGGCCCCTACACGGCGCCGGGCGGATCCTTACACGAGTTCGATGATCGCCATCTCGGCGTTGTCGCCGCGACGGGAACCGATCTTGACGATCCTCGTGTAGCCGCCCGGGCGGTCGGCATACCTTGGAGCAATCTCGTCGAAGAGTTTCGTGACGACTTCCGTGTCACCGATCACTTTGAGTACCTGACGACGTGCATGCAGATCGCCGCGCCGAGCCTTCGTGATGAGTCGCTCCGCGAGCGGCCGTACGGCTTTGGCGCGAGTGACGGTCGTGGTGAGCTTCTCCTCCCAGAACAACGACTGTGCCAGGTTGCCCAGCATCGCCTTCTCGGCCGACGGGCTCCCGCCCAGACGCGGACCTTTTCGAGGCCGAGGCATCACGCACCCGCCGTTTCCCCGCCACCGGCGAGGCTCAAACCGAGTTCGTCCAGTTTGGCGACGACTTCTTCGAGGCTCTTGTGACCGAAGTTCGTGATGCTCAGCAGATCATCCGCCGTCTTTGCGACGAGTTCGCCGACGCTCTCGATCTGGGCACGCCGCAAGCAGTTGCGGGGACGCTCCGAAAGGTCGAGCGCCTCGATGGGGAGTTCCAGGTCGGGCGACATCGGTTCTGCGATGGCGACGTCACCGAGTTCGAGTCCGACACCTTCACCGATCTCGGCAAACAGGCCGAGCAGCTCGCGAAGCGTCTTCCCTGCGGATGACACGGCTTCGGAGGGCTCGAGCGACCCGTCGGTCTCGATATCGAGGACGAGCCGGTCGAAGTTCGTCATCTGACCAACCTGGGTCGGCTCGACCTGGTAAGTCACTTTGCGAACCGGCGAGAAGATCGAATCGATCGGGATGATCCCGATGACTTCGGCCGCCTTGTTCTTATCTGCGGAACGATACCCGACTCCGCGCTCGGCAGTGAGTTCGATTTCGAGTCGTCCGGAAGATGACAGCGTGGCGATGTGCAGGTCCGGGTTCACGACTTCGACGCTGGCGGGCGTCTTGATGTCGGCGGCCGTGACCTCGCCGGCCCCCTTCGCCGACAGATACATGATCTGCGCCGGGTCGGAAGCCTCGATGCGGAGTACGACCTGCTTGAGGTTCAGGATGATATCGACGACGTCTTCCACGACACCGTCGATCGTCGAGAACTCGTGCTGGATGCCTTCGATCTGCACGGTCGTGATGGCAGCACCGGGAATCCTGGCGAGCAGGGTCCGTCGCAGCGTGTTGCCCAGCGTATACCCGAACCCTGGCTCGAGCGGTTCGACGATGAACTTCGAACGCGCCTCGGAGACGGGCTGTTCTTCAATATGTGGACGTTGAACGATCAGCACGGTGGTCTCCTACCTCGAATAGAGCTCGACGACGAGCTGTTCACGAATCTGCGTGTCGATCTGGGCACGGTTCGGGACGTCCTGCACGACGATCGTGCGCTCGTCCGCATTGATCTCGAGCCACTCGGGCAGTGAGTGTGTCACCGTCTCGAGAGAGTGCTCGACGATGATCAGGTTGCGGCTCCGCTCACGAAGCGTGATCACGTCGCCTGCTCGGACCTGATAGGAAGGAATGTCGACCTTCTTGCCGTTCACCTCGAAGTGCCCATGATTGACCAGTTGGCGTGCCTGAGGTCGGGTTTGTGCGAAGCCCGCCCGGTACACGACGTTGTCGAGACGGGTCTCGAGGATGCGCAACAGGCTTTCCCCGGTGATACCCCTCTGCCGGGCAGCTTCCCGGTAGTAGCGTCGGAACTGGCGCTCCAACACCCCGTACATGGCACGCAGTTTCTGCTTCTCACGAAGCTGAATCTGATAGTCCGTCTCTCGAATGCGGCCGCGGCCGTGCTCGCCGGGAGGATACGGTCGCCGATCGACCGCGCACTTCTTCGACTGGCAAAGTGGCTGTCGCGCCCGACGGCACAGCTTGTGGGTAGGCCCTGTGTAGCGAGCCATCAGCCCCTCCGCTTCTTCGGCCGACATCCGTTGTGCGGGAACGGAGTGACATCTTTGATGAAGGTGACCTCCATGCCCATGTTCTGCAGCGTGCGGACCGCCGTGTCCCGACCTCCGCCGCTCCCCGAGACGATCACGTCGAGTTTGCGTACTCCGTGCTCTCCGGCCTGCCGGGCCGCCTCTTCCGCCGCGACCTGCGCCGCGTACGGAGTCGATTTGCGCGAACCTTTGAATCCCACCGTTCCCCCGGACGTCCACACGATCGTGTTGCCGTCGAGGTCGGTGATGTTGATGATCGTGTTGTTGAAACTCGCCGTGATGTGGGCCTGTCCGTGAGCGATGTTCTTCCGCTCGCGACGACGTACCCGCTTTGTTTGCTGCTTCGCCACTGAGACCTACTTCTTGACCTTCTTCTTGCCGGCGATCGCCGAACGCCGTCCCTTACGAGTTCGGGCATTCGTGTGCGTCCGCTGGCCGCGCACCGGGAGACCCCGGCGGTGGCGAATGCCCTGATATGTCCCGATCTCGATCTTTCTCTTGATGTTCTGGGCGACCTCTCGGCGCAAGTCACCTTCCACCCGATAGCCCTGATCGATGAAACGTCGAATGCGGATCACTTCATCGTCGGTCAGATCACGAACTTTCGTGCCGGGATCGATATCGAGACCGAAACAGATCTGCTGCGCCCGTGTGCGACCCACACCAAAGATGTACGTCAGACCGATCTCGACTCGCTTGTCTCTCGGAAGGTCAACTCCCGCAATTCGCGCCATTCCTCACCCCTGCCGTTGCTTGTGCCGCGGGTTGTCGCAGATCACCCACACACGACCATGCCGCCGGATGATCCGACATTTCTCACACATCTTCTTCACCGAAGGTCTCACCTTCATCTGTATCTCCACACGATCCGGCCCCGCGTCGGATCATACGCCGACAACTCGAGGTCAACCCTGTCACCAGGCAGGATACGGATATACCGCATCCTCATCTTGCCTGAAACATGGGCAAGTACTTCAAGGCCGCCTTCGATCTCCACCCGGAACATGGCGTTCGGGAGTGTCTCGAGGACGGTCCCCTGCACTCTGATTACATCGTCTTGCTTTACCACAGAAAACCTAGAGAATAGTCCCAAGAGACCGAAGGAGGAGGCTAGCCGCCATGGGCGCCCTCAACCAAATCCGGCTCTTGCGTCAGCACCCGGACTCCGCCATCCGTGAGAGCGATGGTGTGCTCGAAGTGTGCCGATAGACTACCGTCCGCCGTCTTCACCGTCCAACCGTCGGACTCGACCTTCGTGGCCTCACCGCCCATGTTGAACATCGGCTCGATGCAGATCGACATGCCACGGCGTAGTTTGAGACCCGTTCCCCGAGCGCCATAGTTGGGGATTTGCGGATCCTCATGCATCTGGCGACCGATTCCATGACCCAGATACTCCCGTACCACGCCAAGTCCTTGACGCTTCGCCTCACGCTCCACCGCATATCCGATGTCACCGATCCGGGCACCTTCTCTGACTTGATCGATACCCGCCCACAGCGCGGCCTCCGTCGTGTCGATGAGCCGCTGCACGGGCTTTGCCACTTCACCGACGGCGAACGTGGCGGCAGCGTCGCCGTGGTATCCCTGGTAGATGGCCCCGGCGTCGATCGACAGGATGTCACCTTCGACGAGCCGGTATGAAGAGGGGATGCCGTGCACGATCACGTCGTTGGGAGATGTGCAAATGTGCGCAGGGTATCCGTGGTAACCGAGAAACGATGGTGTGCAGTCCCGAGCCCTGATGATCTCGGCTGCGACTTCGTCGAGCTCCTTCAACGTGACACCGGGTGCGATGAGGACCCGCACGGCGGAGAGGACCGCGGCGACCGCCGCCCCCGCAACGCTCATCTTGTCGAATTCCTTCGCGTTCTTGATGGTGATCATAAGACTTCGATGATTCGGGACCGGATGTCGTCGACGGATCCGACACCGTCGACCTCCACCAGAATGTCGGCGTAGTAGTCGATCAGCGGCGCCGTGTTCATCCGGTAGATGGCAAGCCGATTCCTGACGACCTCCTCCGTGTCGTCACTGCGCTGAAACAGCGGCAGCCCATCCACATCGCAGACTCCTTCGACCTTCGGAGGCCGGTCGGTAACGTGGTACACATGCCCTTCCGCGCAGCTCCGCCTGCCGGTGATGCGGCGAACGATCTCTTCCTCGGGTACCACAAGTGACACGACCCGGTCGAGACCGTCCTCACCAAGCAGTTCATCGAGAGCCAGCGCCTGGCACCTGGTGCGTGGGAAACCGTCGAGGATGAAGCCTTTAGCCATGTCTTCACGTTCGAGCCGGTCGGCCAGCATGGCGACGACCAGGTCGTCGGGGACCAGGTTCCCGGCCTCCATCATGGTTTTCGCCTTCCGACCGAGTTCGGTGCCGCGAGCGACGTGGTCGCGCAGCATGTTGCCCGTGGAGATATGGCCGATGCCCAGATCCGAAGCGATCATTACGGCTTGGGTTCCCTTGCCTGCTCCGGGCGGTCCGAGAAACAGGTATCTGCGACCCATCCGATCACCACGCACGCTCGGCGAGCGCACACTCGCTCACGTCAGGAACCCTTCGTAGTTCCTCATCGTCAGCTGGCTTTCGATCTGCTTCATCGTCTCCAGGGCCACTCCGACCACGATGAGGATGGATACGCCACTGAATCCGACCGGCACATTGAAGATCGCACTCGCGATCGCAGGCAGGACGGAGACGATGGCAAGGAACAGCGATCCCGGCAGCGTGATCCGGTTGAGGATGTGTCCGAGGTGCCGTGCGGTCTGGCTGCCGGGACGCACACCGGGGATGAACCCACCTTGACGCTGGATGAGCTCGGCCTGACGGACGGGGTCGAACTGAATGGCCGTATAGAAGTACGTGAAGAAGATGATCAGGACGAACAACAAGAAGATATAGAACGTACTCGTCCCGGCACTGTTGCCGATGTTGATGCTGATCCAGTTTCGAAGCGAGGCGAGGAATGCTCCTTTGTCCGTTGGTATCGCCGTCGCGATGAGGACGGGGAAGTACATGACCGAGGTGGCAAAGATGACCGGGATAACTCCGGCCGTATTGACCTTGAGCGGAATATAGGTGCTCTGTCCACCCAGCACTCGCCGGCCGCGCACGCGCTTGGCGAACTGGATGGGAATCCGGCGCTGGCCCTGCTCGACGTAGATGATCCCGACGATCAGCACCAGGAACACCAGCATGAAGACCGCAAAGATCGATGCACCACCGGATCGACCGTTTCCCAGGGTGTTGGCCCAGATCTGCGAGAAGCTGGCCGGCAGCCGAGAGGCGATCGCGATGAAGATGATCAGGGACATGCCGTTACCGACTCCCCGTTCGGTGATCAGTTCACCGAGCCACATGATGAATGCCGTGCCGGCGGTCATCGTCAACACGATGAGGGCTACGCGTGCCGGCGTGTAGATGGGAATCAAAGGGATGCCCTGGGTGAGCGTTCCGGCGCTGAACAGGAACGTGAGACCGGTCGACTGCAGCAGCGCCAGCACGACCGTTATATACCGGGTCCACTGGGTGATCACCTTCTGACCCGTCTCACCTTCGTCCTGCAGTGCCTGCAGCTTCGGGATCACGACGGCGAGCAACTGCATGATGATCGCCGCGGTGATGTACGGCATGATGCCGAGGCTGAACACCGAGAAGCGCTGTAACGCTCCGCCGGAGAACAGGTTCAGCAGGCCGAGAATACCGGCCTGCTGCTGATTCGCGGCCAGCTTCTGCACCGCGCTGAGGCTCACCCCGGGAACGGGAATGGCCCCCCCGAGGCGGTATACGGCGAAGATGAACAGCGTGAACAAGATCTTTCCACGAAGATCGGCGATCTTGAACATGTTCCGGTAGATAGAAAGCATCTCAGAGACTCCGCTAGCGCTCGATGACTTCGACCGTGCCTCCAGCGGCCTCGATCTTCGCGACCGCCGACTTGCTGAAGGCGTGTGCCTGGACGGTGAGCGCTCTCGTGATCTCGCCTTCGCCGAGCACCTTGACACGCCCGCGCTTCTTGACCATGCCCCGCGATTTCAGTTCCTCCGGGGTCACGGTCGTACCCTTGGAGAACACTTCCAGTGCCTCGACATTGATAACCGCGAAGTACTCCTTGTTCGGGTTCGTGAAACCGCGCATCTTGGGAAGCCGCCGCGTGAGGGGCATCTGCCCACCCTCGAAGCCGATCCGAAGTTTGTTCCTCGCCTTCAGCCCCTTGGTTCCCCTGCCCGCGGTCTTTCCGCGCCGACCGCCCTCGCCCCGACCCACCCGACGTTTGGGCCGTTTCGAGCCGGGCGCAGGGCGCAGGTGATGGAGTTGAAGCTTCGTGATCTTCTCTTCGTCAGCCATATCAGTTCTCTGTCCTCGGTTCGCAGTTCTCGGTCCCTCGTCGCATCGACCGATAACCGATTACTTGTCCTCTTCAACCTTCACGAGATGTCGCACCTTGTGCAACATCCCGCGAACTGCAGGAGTGTCCTCGTGCCGGACCGTCTGGTGCATGCGCCGCAGTCCGAGACTCCGAACCGTCGCGCGATTCTTCGGTTTCTGTCCGATCGTGCTCTTGACGAGCGTCACGGTGAGCGTCTGCTTCGCCATCAGTCCGAGCCTCCGGCCCTTCGCAGTTCGGCCGAGCGGTAGGCGGCGAGAAGCCCGGGCGGTGCTATATCTTCCGGACGCTTGCCTCGCGCGGCGGCAACGGCCTCGGGGCGCATCTGAGAGAGCAGGCCGTTCATCGTCGCCTTGGCGACGTTGAGATGGGTCGGCGAGCCGAGCGACTTGGCCAGAGCATCCTGAACCCCTGCCGCTTCGAGCACCTGCCTGACCGCTCCCCCGGCGATCACACCGGTACCGGGAGAGGCCGGTTTCAGCAGAACTCGAGACGCGCCCTGCACTCCGATGACCTTGTGGATCAGAGTCGAACCGGCCATCGGGATGGCAACCATGCTCTTGCGAGCTTCTTCCATGCCCTTCTGGATCGCCGCCGGCACTTCCTTGGCCTTGCCGTAGCCGATGCCCACCTTGCCGCGGCCATCCCCGACGACCACAAGTGCCGTGAACGAGAACCTCCGGCCACCTTTGACGACCTTGGCTACCCGGTTGATCTGTACGACACGCTCGTCGAGTTGTTGCTGCGTTTCAGCCATTACCTGCTCCTAGAACTTCAGCCCGGCTTCGCGTCCGCCAATGCCTTCACCCGCCCGTGGAATGGGAATCCGCCGCGGTCGAAGACGACCTCGGTGATGTCGGCTTTCGCGGCACGCTGTGCGAGCAACGCTCCCACCTCTCCAGCCGTATCTCTGTTCAGCGTCTTGCCTCGAAGCGCCTTCTCCTGCGAAGACGCTGCCGCAAGAGTCCGTCCTGCATCATCGTCGATCACCTGTGCGTAGATGTACCGGTTGCTGCGAAAGACGGCCACCCTGGGACGTTCACTCGTCCCACGCAATGTCTTGCGAACCCGCCGATGTCGGCGGCGACGCGCCTCTTCTCGTGAACCTCTCATCGGGCAACTCCTGCCTTCCCGGCCTTCCTGCGCACGTACTCGTCGACGTACCTGATGCCTTTCCCCTTGTACGGCTCCGGAGGCCGGACCTTGCGGATATTCGCGGCCACCTGGCCGACGAGTTCCTTGTCGATGCCCGACACGACCACGTGGGTCGGGTTCGGGATCTCAAAGCTCACTCCGGCCGGGGCCTCGATACGCACAGGGTGGCTGAAGCCGACCTGCAACTCGATGACGGCCCCCTGAAGATTCGCGCGGTAGCCGACGCCGACGATGGAGAGCTCCTTACGGAAGCCCTGTGTGACGCCGATCACCATGTTGGCGAGCAGCGCACGTGACAGGCCGTGCAACGCACGGGACTCCCGCTGGTCGTCCAAGCGTTCCACTTTGGCCACATCATCTTCGACGGTGATACGAACCTTTTCATGAAACGTGCGCTCGAGCGTACCTTTCGGACCCTTTACCGAGACACGCCGACCGTCGACGATGACGTCGACGCCCTGCGGGATCGGGATGGGTGCCTTACCGACGCGACTCATCTCACCACACCTCACACATGATCTCGCCGCCGAGACGGCGCCGACGCGCCTCCCTGTCGGGCAGCAGGCCCTGCGACGTCGAAATGACCATGACACCAAGTCCTCCGTGGGAACGCGGTAGGTCACTTGCACCGCTGTAGATCCGCCTTCCCGGCTTCGACACCCGTCGAATCCCCTGGATCACGCGAGAGCGACCCGTTCCGTATTTCATTTGCAGAACGAGTTCCCGCCGAACGCCCGCCTCACGGCTTTCGAACCCCTCGATGAACCCTTCGGCTGCAAGGATGCTCGCAACCTGTTGCTTCAGCTTTGATGACGGCATGGCGACGACGGCCTTTCCCGCCTGGTTGGCGTTGCGGATCCGTGTCAGCATGTCGGCAATGGGATCGGTCATCATGATTACCACGAAGCCTTTCTCACGCCGGGGAGCTCACCTCTGGATGCGAGTTGGCGCACACAAATGCGACACATGCCGAAGTCGCGCATGTACGCTCGCGGCCGACCGCACCGTTGACATCGGTGGTACTCCCGCACCTTGAACTTCGGCTTTCTCTTCGCCTTTGCGATCAGACTCTTCTTCGCCATTCGCTCCCTCGTTTCAAACCTTTGCGTCCTGCCTACGGAACGGGAACCCGAACGCATCCAGGAGAGCCCGCGCACCTTCGTCTGTCTCGGCGCTCGTGCAGATCGTGATGTCCATACCGCGGATCGACGTCACCTTGTCGTAGTCGACCTCAGGAAAGATCAGCTGCTCGGTCACGCCGAACGAGTAATCGCCACGCCCGTCGAACGACTTCGGGTTCAGTCCCCGGAAATCTCTGATCCTCGGAATCGCGATCGCGATGAGGCGGTCCAGGAACTCCCACATGTAGTCGCCACGCAGTGTCACGGATGCGCCCACGGGCATCCCTTGCCGGATCTTGAAGCCGGCGATCGACTTCTTCGCCCGGTTGAGCCGCGGCTTCTGCCCCGTGATGACCGCGAGCTCTTCCATGGCCGCATCGACCTGCTTGGAGTCGGTTGCACCTTCACCGACGCCCATGTTGACGACGATCTTCTCGAACCTCGGCACGCGCATCGTGTTGCCGCTGCCCAGCTGTTTCCCGAGCGCGGAGACAACCTCTTGCATGTACTTCTGCTTCAACCGTGGGGTCACAGCTCACCTCCGCATTTGACGCAGACGCGGTACTTGATCCCGTCCTCGTCCACCTTGTATCCGATGCGCGTGGGACCACAGTCGTCACAGAGGATCATCACGTTGGAGGAGTCGATGGGCATGTCCTTGTCGATAATGCCACCCTGCATGGTTTGTCCTTGCGGGCGTTGGTGTTTGCGAGCGGTGTTCACACCCTCGACAATCACCTTGTCCTTCTTGTTGATGACTCGAGCAACGCGACCTTCCACACCGGCGTCCTTGCCGGTGATGACCTGCACCTTGTCACCTTGTCGAAGTCGCATCACAGCACCTCCGGCGCCAGGGAGATGATGCGCATGTACTTCTTCTCGCGGAGCTCACGGGCCACAGGGCCGAAGATCCGGGTTCCACGCGGCTGGCTGTTGTTGTCGATGATCACACAGGCGTTGTCGTCGAAACGGATGTACGTTCCGTCCTTGCGCCGGTAACCCTTCGCGGTCCTCACGACGACGGCCTTCACGACCTCGCCCCGTTTCACCGCTCCTCCGGGAATGGCATCCTTGACGGTCCCGACAATCGTGTCGCCGAGGCCGGCGTAGCGCCGTTTCGACCCGCCCATCACGCGGATACACAGCAGCTCCTTCGCACCGCTGTTGTCCGCAACCCTGAGCCTCGACTCCTGCTGAATCATCGCGCCCGCTCCACGATCTCGACAACCCTCCACCGCTTCGTCTTCGAGAGCGGTCTGGTCTCCATGATTCGTACCGTGTCGCCTGTGCGCGCATCGTTGGCCGCGTTGTGGACGTGGTACTTCTTGCGCCGGCGAACGATCTTGTCGTAGCGTGGATGACGGACCTGCTGCTGGACCTCAACGGTCACCGTCTCGTCTCTCTTATCTGAGATGACCACGCCGACGCGCGCTTTGCGTCGTGCTCGATCCTCCATCACACACCTTCCTCGGCTGCGGCCTGCTCTCGCCAGGCCTGAATCTCCTGCTCCCGCATCACGGTCAGAATGCGAGCAATGTCTTTGCGAATCTGGCGGATTTGTGACGCGTCGTCCAGCTGGTTCGTGGCCAGTTGAAAACGCAGATTGAAGAGCTCAGCCTTCGCCTCCGCGAGCTTATCTTCGAGTTCGAGAGCGGTGAGCTCACGCAAGTCGATAGCTTTCACGTGTCCTCCCGAGTCACGAACTTCGTTTTGATGGGGAGCTTGTGTCCCGCTCGACGCATCGCCTCACGCGCCAGTTCCTCCGAAACACCGGAGAGCTCGAACATGATTCGACCCGGTTTCACCACGGCAACCCAGAACTCGGGGTTGCCTTTCCCCGATCCCATCCGGGTCTCGGCCGGCTTCTGTGTCACAGGCTTGTCGGGGAAGATGGTGATCCATACCTTCCCCCCGCGACGAATCGTCCTGGTGATGGCCACACGGGCAGACTCGATCTGTCTCGCGGTGATCCAACCGACCTCGACGGCCTTGAGCCCGTAGTCACCGAACGAGACACTCGTTCCGCCCTTTGCCGTGCCCGTCCTGCGGCCACGATGTACCTTCCGGTACTTGGTGCGCTTCGGCATCAGCATGGCCTACTCGCCCTCCTCGTCGGCCTGCGCCTTTTCGGCGACGGCCGGCTCGACCACGGCCTGCTCGAGCTCGGGGGCTTCTTCGGCCTCGACCTTCGCAGGGGCGCCTTCGACCGGTTTCTCGACCTCGACGGTCTCGGTTACATCGGATGTCGCCTCTTCGACGACGGCGCCTTCAAAGCTCTTCGTCTCGAGAGCGGCGCTTTCCTCGGAGAGTGCGGTCTCGACGATCACCGGACCTTCGGTATCTTCGATGTCCTCGCGATATGCGCTCTCGGCTTCCTCGCTGGAGACCTTCTTCGGCCCGCCGGCCTCGACGACCCGCTTGCCTTCCTTGCGCTTGCCGCCACCGCTATCGACGACCCTCCGGCCGCCGCCGGCCTCGATGACCCGGCGTTTCTTGCGTCCTCCAACGGCCTCTTCGGCTCGCGCCTTGGCAGGCGTGACTCTTCCGGGCTTGCCCGATGCCATCGCGATCTCGGCGGCGAGCTTCTCCCGCGTCGCTTTCAGCGATGCGACGAGATCACCCTTGTACGTCCACACCTTCACGCCGACGGCACCTACGGTCGTGCGTGCCGTCGCCGTGCCGTAATCGATGTCGGCCCGAAGCGTATGCAGCGGCACTCTGCCTTCCCGATACCACTCCCGCCGGCCCATGTCCGAGCCGCCGAGGCGCCCACTGCACTCGACCCGGACGCCCTGCACGCCGGCTTTCATCGCGGCGGCGACCGTGCGTTTCATGGCCCTTCGGAAGGAGACTCGGCCCTCCAACTGATCCGCAACGCTGCGTGCCAGCAGTTGAGCATCCTGATCGGGATCGCGTACTTCGATCACGTTGTACTTGACTCTGCGGCCCGTCAGCTTCTCCAACCCGGCCCGAATCCGCTCTGCCTCTGTGCCGCGGCGCCCGATCACCACGCCCGGACGCGCCGTGTGCACTTCGATGACGACCTTGTCACGAGTTCGCTCGATCTCGATGCGAGAGATCGCGCCACGAGGCAGTTCCCTGTTCACGTACTCGCGGATCTTCCAGTCTTCGTTGACAAGCTCGACGTAGTCCTTGTCGCTGTACCAGTGCGACTTCCAGTCGGTCACAA
The DNA here is from genome assembly GCA_013152275.1 of Actinomycetota bacterium. Taxonomy (NCBI): domain Bacteria; kingdom Bacillati; phylum Actinomycetota; species Actinomycetota bacterium. The sequence continues at coordinate 12,849 of JAADGS010000011.1, forward strand.
CACCGAGGCGGAACGCATAGGGATGTGTTTTCTGGCCCATTACGCCTCGCTCTCTTCGGTCACGACAATGGTGATATGGCTGGTGCGCTTGAGGATGCGGGTAGCCCGTCCGCGAGCACGGGGGCGCCACCGCTTCAATGTGGGACCCTCGTTTGCATACGCCTCCGCGACCACCAGCTCATCGGCATCGAGCGAATGGTTGTGCTCGGCGTTGGCCACTGCCGAGTCGAGGACCTTTCGCACCGTGTCCGCGGCTCTGCGCTCGGTGAATGCCAACACGTGGCGCGCTTCTTCGACCGGGAGCCCCCGGACGAGGTCGAGCACCCGCCGCACCTTGTACGGCGACTGACGTATGTACTTGGCTTCCGCTCGTACCTTCATCGTCTGTTCGCTGCCTTTTCCCTGGAGCCCGCGTGCCCGCGGAACGTCCTCGTCGGGGCAAACTCGCCCAACTTGTGTCCGACCATGGACTCCGTCACATACACCGGAACGTGCTTGCGACCGTCGTGGACGGCAATGGTGTGGCCGACCATCTCCGGAATGACGGTGGAGCGTCTACTCCAGGTCTTGATGACCCGCTTCTCGCCCTTTCGGTTGAGCTCCTCCACCTTTTTGAGGAGGTGCTCATCGATGAAGGGACCTTTCTTCAGGCTCCGCGCCATCGTCTACCTCCGTCCTCTACGCGATCGTCGCCGCACAATGTCTCGATTGCTTGCCTTGTTCTTCTTCCGCGTCCTGCCTTCGGGCTTGCCCCACGGGCTCACCGGATGCCGGCCTCCGGACGACCGGCCCTCACCTCCACCGAGGATGGTCGACCGGGTTCATCGCAACGCCACGGCTCTGGGGTCGAACGCCCTTCCATCGAGAGCGTCCGGCCTTCCCGACCTTGACGAGTTCTGCTTCGGTATTGCCGACCTGTCCCACCGTGGCGCGACAGTCGAGCGACACCATCCGCATCTCGCCGGAGGGGAGCCGCAACAGCGCACGGTCGCCCTCTTTGCTCATGAGCTGCACCGAAGCGCCTGCCGAGCGAGCTATCTTAGCCCCTCCGCCGGGGCGCATCTCTATCGCGTGGACAACCGTACCTGCGGGGATGTTGCGCAGCGGCAGCGCGTTGCCGGGATTGATCTCGGCGCCGGATCCGGACTCGAGCATCTCACCCACCTTCACACCGACGGGAGCAAGGATGTATCGCTTCTCGCCGTCCTTGTAGTGCAGCAGAGCGATGCGGGCGTTGCGGTTCGGGTCATACTCGATCGCTGCGACCTTGGCCGGGACGCCGTCCTTGTTTCGGCGGAAGTCGATGATGCGGTACCGGCGCTTGTGACCGCCGCCGCGATGGCGCGACGTGATGCGTCCGTGCGTGTTGCGACCGCCGGTCTTGGTCTTCTTGGAAAGAAGTGCCTTCTCGGGCTTCGACTTCGTGATCTCGGCAAAATCCGAGACCGTCTGGAATCGCCGCCCGGGAGAGGTTGGCTTCTGTTTCTTCGTTGCCATCGCTACACCCCAAAGATGTCGATCGTGGCACCAGGTGCAAGCTTTACGAGTGCTCGCTTGGTGTCTTGGCGTCGGCCGACGACCCAACCGGTCCGCTTCTGCTTGCCGCGGCGGTTGAGCGTGTTCACTCGAAGCACCGTGACATCGAAAATCTCGGCTATCGCCTTGGCAATCTCTGTCCGATTCGCACTCCGAACGACGTCGAATGTGTATGTGTTGTGCTGCTCGATGAGGTCATAGGACTTCTCGGAGACAACCGGAGTCAGGATTACGTCACGCGGATCCTTCATCGCTCACCTCCTCATCCTGTACAAAATCCGTTTGGGTCACGTCGTAGGCACCGTGCCGTCCCACCGAACCGATCGTGTCCGTAGTGAACAGCAAGGTGTCCGCCCACAACACGTCATAGGTCGTCAGCTGGTCGGGTTCGACGATCGCGACCCCGCGAAGGTTCCTGAAGGAACGTTCGGGGATCCGGTCACTACGACCCAGCACCACCAAGACCTTGCGTTCGGCACTGATTGCCTCGAGGAACGCCTTGGCCTGTTTTGTCTTCGGCTCCGTCCAGTCGAGCGTCTCCACGATCTTGATCGCTCCCTCACGCGCCCGGGCCGAGAGAGCGCTGCGCAAGGCGAGGCGTTTCATCTTCTTGGGGGTTCGCTGTGCGTAGCTGCGGGGATGTGGACCGAACGCCACACCACCACCGACGAAATGCGGAGCACGGATCGACCCCTGTCGAGCCCGTCCGAGTCCCTTCTGTCGCCACGGCTTCCTGCCACCGCCACGAACCTGACCGCGAGTCTTGGTCGAAGCCGTTCCGGAACGTGCCCCGGCGAGCTGTGCCGTGACCACTTGGTGCATCACCGGCCCGTTCGGTTCGATACCGAAGACTTCCGCGTCGAGCGCGAGGTCGCCCTTTCGGGAGCCGTCACTCGCGAACAATGCTGCCGAGCGTGTATCAGCCACGAGCCTTCACCGCCTCTCGCACCAGCACAACCGAGCCCTTTGGTCCGGGAACGGATCCGCCCAGGAGCACGAGCCCCCTGGCAATGTCGATATCGACGACATCGAGATTGAGCAGTGTGACGCGCTCGCCACCCATGCGACCCGGTAGCTTCCTGCCTTTGAACACCCTGGCCGGGGTTGCGCACGCGCCGATCGAACCGGGCGCACGGTGCACCCTGTGCACACCATGGCTGGCACCCTGGCCGGAGAAGTTGTGACGCTTGATCACTCCCTGGAAACCCTTGCCCTTCGAGATCCCGGCGACGTCCGCTTTCGCACCTTTGGCCAGGACATCCGCGATCGTGATCTCCTGTCCCAGCTCGTAGGCATCCGGATCGTCCACGCGCACTTCGACGAGGTGCCGCCCCGGAGCCACACCCGCCTTGGCATAGTGGCCGGCCAGCGGGCGATTGACCGAGCTCACTTCCTTGTAGGCGATCTGTACGGCGGCATAGCCGTCTGTCTCCGGTCTTTTGATCTGAACCACCCGGCATGGGCCGGCCTTGATGACGGTGACCGGAATGGCCCGAGCATCGTCGTCGAAGACCTGCGTCATGCCCAGTTTCTCTCCGAGGATGGCTTTCACAGCTTGATCTCCACTTCCACACCTGCCGGAAGGTCGAGGCGCATCAGCGAGTCCACGGTCTTGCGTGTCGGCTCGATGATGTCGAGCAGGCGCTTGTGGATCCGCATCTCGAAGTGCTCCTGGGAATCCTTGTGGACGAACGGCGACCGGATCACGCAGTACCGATGGATCTCCGTCGGCAACGGAATCGGCCCCTTCACCTTCGCCTGGGTCCGGGTCACGGTCTCGGCAATCTTGCGCGCCGATTCATCGACCAGCTCGTGGTCGTACGCCTTCAACCGGATTCGAATCTTTTGTCCGTCTGACATACATGCTCGTTTCTTGTCTGGTATCCGGTTGTGGCTATTTGATGACGTTGATGACGGTGCCGGCACCGACGGTACGGCCACCCTCACGAATCGCGAACTTCTGACCCTCATCCATCGCGATCGGTGTAATCAACTCGACCGTCATCTCCGTATTATCACCAGGCATCACCATCTCGGTCCCCGCAGGCAACGTCACCGACC
>JAADGS010000012.1 GCA_013152275.1 Actinomycetota bacterium
TAGTCAACTCCTCATACACCCTGGGATGCGTCTTACCGAAACCGACAGCCAGGTAACCCCCATTGGACTCAGGCTGCTTCTGCTTGATGATATCGGCCTCGATCGTCACACCGATATGATTCGCCTGACCGGTCAGATCCGCCGACGCCTCATAATTCGTACCATCCACCGTGAACGCCCCGTTGCGCACATAGCACCACAACACCGTGAACATGCCGAGCTGATGAGCGAGCTCGAACGCCTCGGACACCTCTTGCAGCTGACGCATCGATTCTTGGGAACCGAAGTAGATCGTGGCACCGACAGCGGTGGCACCGAGGTCGAAAGCCTTCTCCACCGATCCGAACATCACCTGGTCATAAGTGGCCGGATAGGTGAGAAGCTCGTTGTGATTGATCTTGACGATGAACGGGATCTTGTGCGCATACCGTCGCGACACGGCACCAAGCACACCGAACGTACTCGCCACCGCATTACAGCCACCCTCGATCGCCAACTCGACGATGTTCTTCGGGTCGAAATAGGCAGGATTGGGAGCGAACGACGCCGCTGCCGAATGCTCGATCCCCTGGTCGACAGGCAGAATCGAGATGTACCCGGTCCCCGCCAACCTGCCATGGTCATACAACGACTGCATGTTGCGCAGCACCTGCGGTGACCGGTCCGTCTGCGCGACCACACGGTCGACGAAGTCGGGACCGGGCAGCTCCAGGCTCTCCTTCGGAATGCCCTCCGATTCATGCGTCAACAGATCCTCGGCGTCGTCACCCAGCAGCTTCTCCAGATCCATACGATCATCTCCATCGTTCGTACAACAAAACCAACCCATTATGACCCACAACAGACGTCGAGTGCCAGACCGACGAGCGGGAAGGCCTCCACTCTCGTATCGCGTCATATGAGGGCAACGGCTCTACGCGGTGGCGATTCTTGTTCGGATCGGCAGGCTTGGCGAGCTGGTCAGATGGCTCGGCCGATACCGGCCAGGTGGGTGTTGAAGTCGGACCGGGGGTCGTTCCTGCGTTTGGAGAGGAACGAATCCAGTTCCATCGCGTCGCCCAGGGCAGTCCCCGAGGCGATTTCACGGGCCAGCGCCTCTTCCCGTCGAAGGGCGACCGCGGCACGGTCGAAGACTGCTTCGAGGTCACCGGCCTCGAGGACGACCAGACCGTCCGCATCCCCGAACACCCACATCCCCGGAGCGACGTCGACTCCGCCGATCGACACAGGCTCCCCGACGACACCGATGCCCTTCATGGGAGCCGGAACCTTGAGCGGACCCACCGGGTGGGAACCTCGACAATGGACAGGGACCCGCAGATCCACGAGATCGACGATGTCTCGCACCAGTCCATCAACCACAAACCCCGCCAGCCCTTTCCGAACCGCCTCGGTTCCGATCAGATCACCGATCAGCGCCACATCCGCCATACGGTTGGCGATCACCACAACGTCGTTCGGAGCGGCTCGGTGGACCGCCTCCAGAATGGAAACCAGGTCGTTGTTCGCTTCGACCGTGATCGCCGGACCGGCCAACCTGCCATGCAGGTCGAGAGGCCGCAGTCCCGGCGACGGCAGTCCCACCTCGATCCCGCCCCGGAACGCAGCGTCGGCCAGCAGCGAGGTGCTGTAGTGCTCCCTGAACAGATACGAATAGTCTGTCATGATTCTCCTTCCGGCGTCTCCATCCCCAGGCGGCCACCGGACCGGGCTCGGCGCCCTGCCATCACCCGACCGAGAACACCGCTACACCACCCCATCTCTTCACTCGGCTGCGGTCGCAAGGATGAGTCGGCTCGCGTCACTCCTCAGGATCGAAGGCTAACGGCCGAGCTTCAACTCCATCGAGTTCGGTTCGCCACCACAATCGTTCACCGCCCTCGTCCAGGCACACCGGTGCCGGCCGGCGACGACGCCGATCATGATGCCGCACGAGCGTCCACCGCAGACCTCCTCTTCCGAGGCGAGACAGAGCATCCCGCGCGATGACCGGGTCGTCAACCGGTGGAAAGACCCGCCCGCGATCGGCCCGATTGCGCTTGGTCTCACCGCAGGTGGATGATGTTGCCGGTGATGAGTCGGGCATGGTCGGACACGAGATAGGCGATAACGTCGGCAACCTCCTCCGGTTGAGCGATATGGATGAGCGCGGAGCTGTCATCGACGGCTCGGCGGACCTGGTCGGTGACCCACCCGGTGTCGGTGACCGGCGGGTAGAGGACGTTCGCGGTGATACCCCGGCCGGCGAGCTCGAACGCAGCGGACATCGTGTAGTTCTCCAAGGCGGATTTGGCGGCACCGTAGGAAACTTCCTCGGGGAAGCCGAGAGAGCCTCCCGAGGTGAGCGCGATGATCCTCCCCCACGACAGTCCGTGACGGGCATGTCGCAGAGCAAACTCCGAGATCAACAGCGCCGTGGCTCGAGCGTCGACCAAGAACTGTTTGTCGATCGCCGCCGTCGGCGATCGCTTGAACAACATGCTCTGCGTCACGACCACGGTTGCGCCGAAACGTGTCCGGGATCCCGGGATCAGTCGCGTCCTCGATACGAAGATAGGTGATGAGCACTGCTGCCCCACAGGCGGCCAGACAAGAGGCGGTGACCCCACCGATGCCGTGATTGGCACCGGTGACCACCGCCACACGACCGGACAGATCAACGAACGGGAACGAAGAAACATGAGACGACATCAACAAACCTCCAAGCCGGAAACGGAACCAACGATGGAACAGGAGGTCTGAGTCGCTACATGCCGGGGCGCACCGTAGCGCTTCCCAAACCAGGATGACCGCACCAGCCGGCTATCCGGGCATCAGAATGTCCGTGTGGGCGACCCACCCTCATAGACCGGGGCCGAGTCACCCGGCTCCAGAACCAGGGCCGGTCCCGGCAACCGACTCGGCCGGTGCAAGGACTCAGGATCGACCGAGAGAGCGCTCGGCCTTCTCTCCGATCACCGTCTCCTTGGGAGGCGAGACGTGACGATCCACGGCCGCAGCGATCCGTCGCAGCTCGTCCATCATCGAGGAGAACCCCTCCAGGGTCAGGCTCTGCTTGCCGTCGCTGAGTGCCGAATCCGGGTCGTTGTGAACCTCGACGATGACCCCGTCGGCTCCCGCGGCCACCGCCGCTCGGGCCAGATACGGGACCAGGCTCCGATCCCCGGCCGCATGGCTGGGGTCCACGATCACGGGAAGGTGGGTCCGTTGTTTGAGCACCGGCACGGCACTGACATCGAGAGTGTTTCGCGTGGCCGTCTCGAACGTTCTGATCCCGCGTTCGCACAGGACGACTCCGGGATTCCCGGCCGCCACGACATACTCGGCCGCCAAGAGAACCTCTTCGATCGTAGATGCGATACCTCGTTTGAGGAGGACCGGACGCGGCTGTGCGCCAACCTCGGAGAGCAACCTGAAGTTCTGCATGTTCCGCGCACCGATCTGGAGCATATCGGCGTAGCGACCAACCAGCCCGACGTCTTCCGGGGCGACCACTTCGGTGATGACCGGCAGGCCCGTCTCCTCGCGAGCTTGGGCCAACAGCACCAGCCCTTCCTCGCCGAGGCCCTGGAAGCTGTACGGTGAGCTGCGCGGCTTGAAAGCGCCCCCTCGAAGCATCCGGGCTCCGGCAAGCGCCACTGCCACACCCACGGCGGAAAGCTGCTCCTTGCTCTCGACCGAACACGGTCCGGCCATCACCACGACCTCGTCTCCACCGATTCGCAAATCCCCGACCCTGATCTCCGAGGGCTCAGGGTGATGCTCTCTGGACACTTGCGGGTACGGCGCCGCCACGGCGCGGATCTCGGCCACACCGGGCATCTCGGCGAGATCTGCAGTGAGAGCCGGCCCATCACCGCCGATGAGCCCGATGTGGGTCTCCTCACCGATCTCGGTCACCAAGGGCCTCGCCCCTTGACGTTCGATGAAACGGACCACCGCGGCCTTGTTCTTCAGTGAGCAGTTTCTCTCCAGAACGACGATCACGCCGATTCCTCCTCGACCCGTAGCCCATCGAGGAATGTACCCGGATCCTCGCCCCTATCGATCGCGTCGATCAGGGCGCTCCCCACGATCACCCCGTCGACGTGGCCGGACAGGGCTTCGACCTGACTCCGGCTGCGAACGCCGAACCCCGCCATCACCGGCAGCGACGTCGCCGACCGAACCCGGTCCAGATACGCGAACTCCTCGACACCCAGCACGGCCTCGCCGCCGGTGACCGCGGTCCTGGTCACCGCATAGACGAATCCCCTACTCGTCGTGGCAATCCGGGCGAGACGCCCAGAAGATGTGGTGGGCGTGACGAGCTTGACCAAGGCCAGACCCACGGGCTCCAACACCTCCACGATCGGAGCGTCCTCCTCCAAAGGAAGATCGGGGACGATCAAACCCGACGTGCGGGTGTCGATCATCGCCGATGCGAGCCGATCGAGACCGAATGCCAGGAAGGGGTTGTAGTAGCCCATCAGCAGATGAGGGGCGCCCAGACTCTGCAGCCGATCTGCGAGCAGTTCGAAGATCCACTCCAGGGTGACTCCGTTGCCCAGCGCGACGTGACTCGCCTGCTGGATGGTCAGCCCATCGGCCATCGGATCTGTGAACGGCACCCCGATTTCCACGACGGTGGCCGACTGCGCCACCGCCGCCAGGATGTCCGGGAAGGACTCCAGCGTCGGGTAGCCGGCCGTTATGTAGGCACAGATGGCGGGACCCGAAGAACCCCGAATCGCGTCTGAGATCGCCTTGGAACCAACCGACTCAGACATGTGAAACCTCCCCGGTCAGAAGTTGGAGATCCTTGTCTCCCCGCCCCGAGAGGCCGATGACGATCCGGCCACCCTGGTGATCCCTTGCCCACCGCCGGGCACCGGCAAGGGCGTGCGCCGACTCGAGTGCGGGAAGAATCCCCTCCACCGCGCTGCACTCGTGCAGCGCATCGAGGGCCTCGTCGTCGGTCACCGACTCGTATCTCGCCCGGCCCAGGTCGCGCAAGAGGGCATGCTCGGGACCGACCCCCGGGTAGTCGAGGCCGGGAGCGATCGAGTGTGTTTCGAGAATCTGACCGTCGCCATCCTGCAGGAGTGGTGTCATGGCGCCGTGCAGCACGCCCGGGCTGCCGGCGCCGAGAGTGGCCGAATGCGGATCACCGGCACGACCTCGTCCGGCAGCCTCGATCCCCAGCAACTTCACCTCTGCGTCACCCACGAAACCGCGGAACAGCCCGATCGCGTTCGATCCGCCTCCCACACAGGCAACCGCCACGCTGGGGAGCCCAACCCCCGAGGCGAGCAGTTGCGCCCGAGCCTCGTTGCCGATGACCGACTGGAACTCGCGCACCATCCACGGGTAGGGATGTGGACCGACGACCGACCCCAGCAGGTAGTAGGTGCCTTCGGGGTCGGCAACCCAGGCGCGCATCGCCTCGTCGATCGCCGCCCGCAGCGTCTGGTCGCCCGCCTCGACGAGGATCACCTCTGCGCCGAGCAGTTTCATCCGCTCCAGATTGGGTTTCTGACGCCGGGCATCGATCACCCCCATGTACACGGTGCAGGGAAGTCCGACCCTGGCGGCGGCGGCGGCGGTGGCGACACCATGCTGCCCTGCTCCCGTCTCGGCGACGATTCGTTCGACACCCAGTCGACGAGCAATGAGCGCCTGGCCCAATGCGTTGTTGATCTTGTGGGCGCCCGTGTGACAGAGATCCTCTCTCTTGAGATAGACCTCCGCTCCCCAGCGCGCACCGAGCGACGGGGCGGGGGTCAGCGCCGTGGGACGTCCGATGAAGTCACGCTGTTCCCTCTCCAACTCGCCAAGAAACGTGGGATCGCCGAGCAGCTCCACCGCGCGACGCTCGAGCCTCTCCAGCACTCCGATCAGCGTCTCGGGAACGAATGCTCCTCCATACGGTCCGAACCGACCTCGTGGTGGTGGCCTCCCTTCGACCAATCGGTCCAGGAGCGAAGCAGCCGTGTCGGTCATGTTCCCACCAATCCTTTCTCGGTCTCTCGGACCGCTTCAACAAACGCTCGGATCCGGCCCGGGTCCTTCACACCGGGCTCGGACTCCACACCACTACTGACATCGACACCAAAAGGGTGAACCGTCCTGATGGCCTCGCCGACATTGTCGGGATCGAGACCTCCTGCCAGCGTCACCCGGCCCCGACGGGCGACGCCGAAGGCACGGGTCCAGTCGACCGTACGCCCCGCACCGCTGCGGCGCCCCTCGTAGACGAGCCTGCAATCGGTCGAGCTCCCCAGGTACGTGTCGAGTTCGGCCTGGACACGCTCCGACTCCCGGAACACCGGCAGCAGCCGCCTGCCGTCCAGATCCTCGAGATACGCGTGATCGGCCTGGACGACATCCGCATCGAAGACAGCGAGCGCCCGCGCGAGTTCGCCGGCCGTCGGACGAAGGAACACGGCCACCCGATCGATGCTCCTTGGAAGCTCTGGTGCAAGTCGGACTGCCTGTTCCGGTGTGACCTGCCGGAGGGAGGACGCGAACACGAACCCGACCGAGTCGGCGCCGGCTTCTGCCGCCGCGATCGCCCCAGGGAGGTCGGTGATGCCACAGATCTTGACGTGGATTCTCATGACACCGACCTCGCCCGTATCGCATTCCGGCCGGCGGCGATCATGGCCCTGGTGGCGACGCCCGGCTCATCCGAGGTCACCAGCGCCGTTCCGACCAGAGCCAGCCGGTATCCGAGGCGAGCAGCCGCCGCAGCATCTGCAAGAGTTCTCACACCGCTCTCCGCGACCCGGGGAAGGTGCTCGGGAAGCAGCGGGGCCAGGGATGCCAGACGTGTCGAGTCGACGTCCAGCGTGCTCAGGTTTCGAGAGTTCACCCCGACCAGGACACCGGCGTCGAACACGGCCGAGGCCACCTCGAGGTCGCTCTCATCGAAGATCTCCACGAGAGCGAACATGCCGAACTCGTCGGCGATCGCCGTCATCTCCTGCAGAAGGGAGGAATCCATCATCTTTGCGATGAGTAGCACCCCCGATGCGCCGGCCGCTCGAGCCTGGATCACCTGGATCGGATCCACCAGAAAGTCTTTGCAGAGCACCGGCACGTCCACCGCCGAGGCCGCCGCCTCCAGGTACTCGAGGTGGCCGTCGAAGCGCTCCGGCTCCGTCAAGACCGACACGGCAACGGCGCCGGCCTCTGCATAGGACCGGGCGAGCTTCACCACGGCGCCCTGCGGGTCGCCATCTCTGAGAAGCGGACCGTCGGCCGGGCTGGTCAGCTTCGTCTCGGCGATCAGATCGAAGCCATCTGGGGACAGGATCAGAGGCCGAGCCGGTCGGGCGGACGCGGCGCGCGAGGTCAGCCCCATCACCCCGAAGCGGCGGCGCGCCGCTTCGGCCCGGCTGCGGCTGGAATCGGCCATCGTGGTGAGGAAGTCAGACATGGTTCGTCCCGCCGAGACGGCCGAGGAGATCCGACGCCCGCCCGTCGTCGATGGCGGCCGACGCGCTCGCCAGTGCTCGAACCGGATCCTGATCGCGCCCGGTCACTCGAAGGGCGAGCGACGCACCCAGAACGATGGCGTCGCGGTGGGGCCCGTCCTCCCCCTCGAGAACCCGGCGGAGCGCTCCGGCGTTGAATGCGGGGTCGCCGCCTGCCAGGTCCTCGGCCAGGCATCGTCGCAGTCCGAAGTCGGCCGGATCCTCCACCGAGTCGATAACGGAGCCGGGGGTCACGTCGAACATGGAGTACGGTCCCATCGGGGTGGGCTCGTCCCAGCTCAGCGCACCGTTCACGACAAAAGCCCGTTCGATCGGCATCTCGGACAGCGTCGCTGCGAGCATCCGGGCGGCGTCGAGACTGTACGCGCCGATCACGGCGAACGGTGGTGTCGCCGGATTGGCCAGCGGTCCGGCGAGATTGAAGATCGTTCGGACTCCCAGAGCCCTTCGCACCGGTGCGATGGACTTCATCGCAGGGTGATAGGCAGGAGCGAAGAGGAAGGTGAAGCCCGTGTCGCCGAACACGCGTGCCGCCTCCTTCGCGTCCCAGGGAACACTCATCCCGAGGGCGGCGAGCACGTCGGCGCTGCCACTCCGGCTCGAGATCGACCGATTCCCGTGTTTGATCACCGGAACGCCTGCTGCCGCGGCGACCAAGGCCGAACCGGTGGAGAGATTGAGACTCCCCGACCCGTCGCCGCCCGTCCCGACGATGTCGACCGCCGCAGCGTCGACAGGAATGTCGGGGCGAATGGCGATCTCACGCAGCCCGAGGGCGAACGCCCTGACCTCATCGGGCGTCTCACCTTTGGCTCGAAGGCCGGCGAGCGCGGCCGCGGCCAGAACCGGGTCCAGATCCGGGTCGGTCAGATGGCCGAGCATCACGCGGGCCTCGCGTTCGGTGAGATCGACGCCGGAGAGCACTTTGTCGATGAGCACCCTCATGACGAGACCACCGCGAGAGCCTCGGAGGCGTTCACCGGGTCGAGATCGAGAAAGTTCTGCAAAAGCCGGTCACCCGCCGGGGTGAGCACGCTCTCCGGGTGGAACTGGACCCCCTCGATCGGCAACTCCCGATGCCGGATGCCCATGATCTCTCCCTCCGACGTGTAGGCCGAGATCATCAGCTCGGAAGCAAGACCCTCTTCGGCCACGGCCAGGGAGTGGTATCTCCCCGCCTGCAACGGGTTGGAAAGTCCCTGGAAGATGGTGCGTCTGTCGTGATACACGGGCGACGCCTTCCCATGCATGAGCGTCTGCGCGGGACCGACCGTGCTTCCGAACACGGCGGCCACCGCCTGATGACCAAGGCACACACCCAGGATGGGGATCCGCTCGGCGAAGGCCTCGATGATGGCCATCGAGACACCGGCGCCCTCCGGTCGGCCTGGTCCCGGCGAGACGACCACGTGACTGGGCTCGAGAGCCATCGCGCCGTCCACCGTGATCTGGTCATTGGTCCTGACGCTCACCTCGGCGCCCAAGGTCATGAAGGCTTGAACCAGGTTGTAGGTGAATGAGTCATAGTTGTCGATCATCAGTACGTGGCGATTCATAGGCCCTCCTTTGCCAGTGCGAAGGCTGCTCCGAGCGCTGCCGCTTTGGACAGGACTTCTTCGTATTCACGCGCCGGGTCGCTGTCGGCAACGATCCCCGCACCCGCCTGGTAGCTGTATCCGCCCTCTCCGAAGACCATCGTGCGGATCGTGATGGCCTGGTCCATCGAGCCGCCATGGCCGAAGTACCCCACGGAACCGGAGTAGAGACCCCGGGACACCGGTTCGAGATCATCGATCAGCTCGATGGCCCGCAGCTTTGGCGCTCCCGACACCGTTCCTGCAGGGAACGTGGCACGGAAGAGATCCAGAGCGTCGAGGCCGGGACGCATCTCGCCGGTGACTCCGCTCACCATGTGCATGACGTGGCTGTAGCGCTCGACGGTGCGGTACGGATCGACCTTGACCGACCCGGCCACCGCCGTGCGGCCGAGATCGTTGCGCGCCAGATCCACGAGCATCACATGCTCGGCGGCCTCCTTCGGGTCGGCCAGGAGCTGACGCTCCAGGAGCTTGTCGTGCTCGTCGCCGTCGCCTCGCGGGCGAGTGCCGGCGATCGGCCGAAGCTCGGCTCTCGTGCCGCTGAGTTTGGCGAGTGCCTCCGGGGATGAGCCGACCACTTGGAGATCCTCGAAGTCGACGAAGTACATGTACGGGGACGGATTCAGCAGGCGGAGTGCCCGATATGCGGCAAAAGGCTCGAGAGATGTCCTGCCCGCGAAGTTGATCGAAAGGACCAGTTGATAGACGTCCCCGGCGGTGATGTGCCGTTTCACCGTCCCGACGCCCGAGATGAACTGATCCCTCGACATGCTCAGCACCGGCGGCTCGTGGCTTCTCGAGCCGTTGCGCACCTCGACGGGGCCACGCAGAATCCTGATCACTTCCCTGCGGAGTGCAGCCCGGTCGGATTCCGCCCCGGCATGGAGAAGTGCGATGCGCCGGGTCAGGTGGTCGAAGACCAGGATCGACTCGGTCGCCATATAGGCACCTTCGGGATGCATCGAGAGGTGCGGTGCCGGCGGTAACGGATAGAAACGTCGAACCAGGTCGAACGCGGCGACACCGACGAGACCGCCGGAGAAGGGCTGATCCGGCATGAAGGGACCGCACTGCGGTGCTCTCTCGAGCGCGATTCTCAGACCGTCGAGCGGTTCGCGCGACACGAGCTCACCGCCGACGCTCACACCCTCCCGGTCGATGGCGACATGCAGGGTCTCACCGAAGCCGATGAACGAATACCGACCTTGATGTCCCCCCTCCACGCTCTCGAGTAGGTAGCGGGGGCCCAACGGCTCCAACCGCAGATACGCCGAGACCGGTGTGTGCAGGTCGGCTGCGATGTCGAATGGTGTCTGCATGTCTCCTCAATCCTTTGCGATGTGAGGAGTGTTTGCTGCATCAGGAAACCCACCTCACGTTCCTCCGAGGTGGGCTGGTGTGTTCTGTGTTCAGACAGGTTTGGTATCGCCACCTCTTATCGGGACGACCACCACCACTGCTGGACTGAACAGGTGTTTCTCATACTCATTGAAGCCGTAACCGTACTGGGCGATCGGGCCGGGAGCAAGCGGTCGCATGGCTTCAGGCGATGCCGGGGGTTATTTCATCCGCATCGGCACGGCTGATGGCCCCCTCGCCGAGGGGCATCGAGGGGCTTGCGATCGAAGTCGGGTCATCCGGTGTTGCGAAGACCGGCTGCGATACCGTTGACCGTCAAGAGCAGTGCTCGTTGCAGAAGTGGGTCGTCGCGATCTGTGTTCCGTGAACGCGCGAGCAGGTTGACCTGGAGGTGGTGGAGGGGTTGCAGATAGGTGTCTCTGACCCGCAGCGTACGTTGAAGGACGGGGTTGGCCTCGAGCAGTGTCGGTTCGTTCGTGATGGCGAGAATCTCGTCGATCGTCCGGTGGTATTCCGCTTCGATCGTGTCGAAGAGGTGGCGATGGTCTGCCGGGACGAGAGCCTGCACGTACCGTTGAGCGATCCCAAGATCCGTCTTGGCGAGCGTCATCTCGACATTTGATATGAAGGTTCGAAAGAAGGACCAATGTGCAAACATCTCGCTGATCGCCGCCCCATGTCCCGCACGACGCGCGGCAGCGAGTCCCGACCCAACCCCAAACCATCCTGGGATGATCTGACGCGACTGTGTCCAACCGAACACCCAGGGGATCGCCCTGAGATCGTCGAGCGACCCGGCGCCATTGGGACGCCGCGACGGACGTGAACCGATATTGAGCGCCCCCAACTCGTCGACCGGCGTCGCAGAAAGGAAATACTCGACGAGATCCGGACTCTCGATCAGATCTCGATAGGCCGCATACGCAGCATCGCTCACCACATCCATCGTGTCATGCCATCGAACGAGCTGCTCCTCGGGTTGACGAGGCGACTGATGGAGCAGCGACGCTTCGATGACCGCCGACAGCGCCAGCTCGAGGTTTCGGGCGGCAAGCTCGGGAAGGCCGTACTTGTCGGCGATCACCTCACCTTGTTCGGTGATCTTGATCGGCCCGTCGACGGTCCCGTACGGCTGGGCGAGGATCGCTTCGTGCGTCGGTCCACCACCCCGACCGATGGTGCCGCCGCGTCCGTGGAACAACCGCAGCACGACACCATGTTTTCTGGCGATGTCCCGCAGCCGTTGCTGCGCCTTGTAGATCTCCCACTGCGATGTGGTGATGCCACCGGCCTTGTTCGAATCCGAATAACCGAGCATCACCTCTTGAATGTCGCCACGAAGGCGAACGATCTCACGGTATGGCTTGACGCTCAGGAGTCGGTCGAACAGGTCGCCTGCCATCTGGAGCTCTTCGGTGGTTTCGAGTAGCGGCACGAAACCGAGCTCGGCAACATGTCCCGGGACGTCGATGAGTCCCACTTCACGAGCCAAGACGGCGGCCGCAAGGACATCGTCGACGTCCCGTGTCATCGAGATGATGTAGCTCTCGATGAGGTCGGAGCCGTACCGGTCCTTGACATGCCTGATCGTTCGGAACACGTCGAGGGTGGCGGCCGTCTCCTCACTCACCGCCGCCGCGGTCGTGGTCAACGGCCGCCGACCATCCAACTCCACGGCCAGTTTCTCGGCTCGACCGGCGGCATCGAGCACCCGATAGGGAGTACCGAGACGGTCGAACAACTCGGCGATCGCCTCATGGTGTTTCGCTGCGAGCTGCCGGATGTCCATCGTCGCCAGATGAAACCCGAACGTCGCCGCCGTACGTGTCACCCGGGCGACCATGCCTGCAGCGACCAGACCACCACGGTTCGCGACCAGCGACCGGTGGAGCACGGCGAGTTCCTCGAGGACTTCACCGATAGTGGAATACCCCCTGCCAGGAACATGGCGGGAACCCGATGTCATACGCTCACGGGTGTTGACGAGCCGCTGATGGATGTAGGCCAACTTGAGCCGATACGGCTCCTCCGCGTTGAGGACACCGAACCGCTCATGCACTCGCGGCAGCAGCGACCGGTCCACCTCGAGGCTCGCACGCAACTCGTCGCTCACATCCCGGATCCTCGACGACGTCGACAGATCCGTGGCCAGCGCCTCAACTGCACCGATCAGGTTACGCATCGCGTGGTCATGCTGAGCGGCCAATACG
The DNA here is from genome assembly GCA_013152275.1 of Actinomycetota bacterium. NCBI lineage: Bacteria > Bacillati > Actinomycetota > Actinomycetota bacterium. The sequence continues at coordinate 12,646 of JAADGS010000012.1, forward strand.
TCACCCGTGACTGCCGCCGTCACGAATGGGTTCCCATCCCGGTCGCCGCCCACCCACGTGCCGAATCGGATCGGCGTGCGATCGATCGCGACGTCGATCCCCAGACGCCTCATCTCGGTGGCGTACCCGTCGAGGACCTCCGGCACAGCCCCCCGGAACAGCTCGTCGAGGTAGTAGATCACCGACGCTGCTTCGTCTCTGGGATCTGGACGATCCCGGCGAAGCTCGTCCGTCTGCCAGATGAGGTCGATCAGCTCGGCGAGACGCCGGTCGATTCGACGCTTGTCGGCCTCCGTGGCCCGCGTATCGAGACGCTCGTCGAGCAGTTTGGCGACGGTGTTGAGCTTGGTGAGGATCGAACGTCGCGACGCCTCGGTCGGGTGAGCCGTGAACACGGGACGCAGTTCGAGCCGTTCCAGCATCCGCTCGACGTCGGCTCTGTCCAACCCGGCAGCGTCGACCTGGTCGACCGTGCTCTCCAACCAGCCGCGCTGCCGTCGGGTGCGAGCCGCCAGCTCGTCCAACCGGTGTGTCTGCTCGGCAACGTTGGCGAGATAGAAATAGGCGGTGAATGCCCTCACCAGCGTGCTCAGGGTCGCCAGATCAAGACCGCCGAGCAGCACATCGAGAGCGTCGTCGCGCCCGGCCGTCTCCGTGTCCCGCAGTCTCCTGGTGATCGCCCGCACGTCCTCGACGAGGTCGAGCAGATCAGGGCCCTCCTGACGCACCAGCGAATCCCCCAGCTGGTTCCCCAGCCGCCGGATATCCGCCCGCAACGCCGCATCTCGCTTGTGAAGGTCCACCACGCGAGCGTACCAACGGCCCGCCACGGCGCCCAGTCCACCGCCTCGGCTTCGCACTCGCGTTCCGCGAGGAGGCCGGCGGTGCCTATTCCTGCCGTCGCTCGCCGGCAACGCTGCTCGAGCGGCCGATCGGTAGATCGATGGCGAACGCCCAACTCGCCTTGGCCCGTTCGAATCGGAGCGAACCTCCCGCCGCGACCGTCAGAGTGTGGGCATAGGTGATGCCGAGTCGGTCGCCCATCTCCGGTGGCATCACCTCGGAATGGGCGAGAAGGCTCCACGCTTGGCCGAGGGGTGTCCTCGAGTCGATATCGGGTCCCGGACCCAGATCACAGACGCGCAGGCAGACGCCGGCGGGGATCGATCGAACCGAGATGGTGACGGGCGGTGTGCCGTATCTTCGGCTGTTCTCGATGAGTTCGTAGAGGGCGATCGTGAGTGGAAGGGGATCACAACGGACCACCAGACTTCGCTCCCCTTCCACCGTCACCAGCGACTCCAGACCGGGTCTGGCACCAAGCAGGTAGCTGTCGATCAGCTCTCCGATCGTGACCGCCACCACGGACCGCTGAGGTCCTCGCTGCAGCCGTAACACCGAGCTGATCCGGTCCAAGAGTTGCTCGATCCGAGCGCCTGCATCCCGAATCGCCACAGCGGCCTCCCGCAGGTCTTCGCCCTCCAACTCCCCCTTGGCGATCAACTCCGAATACCCCACGATCGGCGACAATGGGGTCCTGAACTGGTGATTGGCCGACTCCATGAACCGCCGGTGCTGCTCACCCGCCAACACCTGACTGGTTACGTCCTCGGCGTAGACCATCAGCAGGGCCGGATCGTTCATCTCCCGATGCAACGACGCTCCGATCCGCAGGAACGTCTCCCTGCCGGTGGTCGAAGGCACCACGTAGAGCGATGGCGGCCCCGGCTCGCCTGAGGTCACCATTCCCGCGAGCACCTCTCCCAATCGCTGGCCGGGGACCGCCGACCCGCCAAAGCGAGCGATCGTCGTATGTTCGGTGTCGGCGAGTCCGAAACGCCGGGCCGTCTCGTTGGCGAACAGGCAACGCAGCGAGTCTCCGTCGTACAAGGCGAAACCGATCGGGGCCTCCTCGGCGATCCCGGCCGCAAGCGTCCTCGCCCGAGTCGACTCCCTCTGCCAGTACTCGGACAAGGCCCGCCCCCAGATCAGCAACCCGATGAATGCCAGGAACACACCCAACCGAACCACGCTGGTGACGGTCACATCGTTGGCGCCCGCGATCACACCCAGATACACCACCACGGCGGCAACCGCCATCCAGATGATCCGTCGAAGCGGGCTGGTCACCGCCTCCCAAACAACCACGATCAGCATTGCGAAGAAGAACGGGCTCTCGGTGCCCCCGTCCAGCGCAACGATCACACCCACCAGCACCAGCGAGCCCACACCACGGATCAGATACACGCCGCCTTTACGAACCAACGCGATCCGATCGGCGAGAGTGTCCAACCCCGTTCGCCAGAGCAGCAGAATGCCGGCAACGATCAGCGTACCGACCGGGTGCAGCACATCACCAAACATGGCGAGCACAAGCACATGGACCGTGACAATCGGTCCAACCGGGTCAAAACTCTCAAACCACGTCTGCCATCGTGGAATTCGGCTTTCGATCAAGGGAATACCACCATATGGACTCTTCCTTATTCCATCTGATCCACTGCACCCCCATTACATCTTGGATGAGCGCCCTGCCCACGCCACCCGGCCACCTCGCGGCTCACGCCGGCCACCCCGTCATCACCACAGCCCAATCCGACAGTTCCCGCCGGATTGGGCCGGGTGATCCGAATCGACCCATTGCGTCTGTCGACCTTTCACAGCCGATAGCAGCAGCCGTCAAGCACCCCCCACGGTCCTGGGTCGACCTGAGATTGCGAGCGATATGAAGTACCAGGCACCAGCATCACTCAACAGACTTCCTGGCTCGAGCCGAACGCTGCGTGGCCGGATCACCCGGAGACGGCGGAGAGCTGCCGACTCGCTTTCTCAGTTCACGGTGTTACCGGATGTCGGATCAGCTCATGTCGCTGATCGACGCCAAAGCGGGAAGAGCGGTGACGAGGACGCTTGCCAGCGTCAGAACGAGCACGATGATACGACGGCGCATTGAGGGACCTCCTTGAGCCCGACTGCTGTTTCAGCGTCGAGTATGCGGAAAGCCCGTCTCTCAGATATCTCACGCGCCGGTGCCGGCCGACCAAACCTTCCGTCATGATGCGCGCGGCTTTTGCCCCCGAGTGGCGAGGCGGTGGCCTGCGTTGCGCAGCGCGACCAGGTCACGGCCCACCGTTGAAGCGCTTACGTTCAACACTCCGGCCAACTGGTCGATCGAGGGCACGGCACCTTGGTCACCGGCCTCGGTCATCAGCCGCCACAGCCGTCTACGGCGGCGGTCGATGGGAGAAGACACCTGTTCGTCCTCGGGGTCCGTGACCGTCCAGGTAACTTGCCGCAATTCGTCGTCGGCCAGAGCCCGCCCGATCGGCGTCCCGGCTGCCGGGAGCAGCACCTCGACGGTGTGTGGGGAATACTGGTTCCACGCCGCCACGATCTCCCGGTGCTCGGCAACCCGCTCCAAGGCGCCCTCACGATCTTCGGCCGGAAGTCCTTGAAGAGTTGCATTGAGCAGCCGATATGCCTCTGCTGCAGCACGACGGGCCTCTTGACGTTGTCCGGCAGCCCTTGCGGCAACGGCATGACGGTGATGGATCAAGTGGACACGCTCAACCCCCGGCACGAGCTGCTCGACCGCTTGACGAGTGACGGCAAAGGCTTCCTGCACATGCCCGCCGGCCAGTAGCGTGGCCCCGCGAATCGAGAGCAGCTCAACTGCCAGGGACACGAGTCCTGTCTCGACGCATATCCGGTCCGCCCGATCGAGAGCGACAAGAGCATCCTGGTGATTGCCTGTGGCCAAGTGAAGGAGGGCAAGAGAGCGGAGGTGTTGGCCTTCGAGGAAGCGGTTGCCGGTCCCGGTGAGGGTCAGGTAGCTCTCTTCGAGCAGCCGCTCGGCCTCGTCGGGTCGGTCCTGGAGGAGAGCAACCCCCGCCAGGACCTCCATGCACTGTGCTTGGCGGGCCCGATCCCCGATATTCAGGAAATGGGTCATCGCCCTCTGAGCGTCTGCCGTGGCCCGTCGGCAGTCACCGAGGAGGCTCTGGCGGACCGAGGCGGCGTTGACGCGGACCATCGCCTCCCCCCGAAGGTCGCCGAGTTCGGCGAAGATGCGCGCCGCTTGCTCATACCCGGAGAGGGCGCCGGCCACCTGGCCGAGGAAGTAGTGGAGGTTGCTCTGATTCACCCAATTGACTCCCTCCCCGTGCCGGTAGCCGATCTTCTGGCAGATCTCGATTGCCCGCCCGTAATGGACGAGAGACCCGTCGGTGTCTCCCAGCTGGCGAAGCGCCCGCGCCTTGCTGCCGAACACCTCTGCCTCTCCGCGCAGATCGCTCGACTTTTCGAAAAGAGCGAGCGCACGTTCCAGGTGAGGGAGTGCCTCGGTGGACCGTTGCACTTCCACCAACGTGCTGCCCAACTCGATGTGAGCTTCGGCTCGTCTCTGGTCGTCGCCCCTCGCCGCCACCACTGCCGCCTCGAGCTGGGATACCGCCTCCAGGGGATGCCCCGACCAACGTTGGCACGTGCCAAGCGCCACGAGAGCCGCCGCCAACGCGCCTCGATCTCCCCGACGACGCTCCGCATCCACCGACTGTCGCGCCGACTTCTCGGCCTCGGCGAAGCGCCCGGTGTGAGCGAGAAGCCAGGCCCTGCGTCGCTCGAGGTCGCCTCGCAGCGAAGGCCTCTCCTCGACCAGTCTCGCCATCCCCTCGATCACTTCGGCCTGTTCGTTTCGACGCCCCAGCACACTGAGAACGGTCTCGAGATGTCCCGCCAACCGATATCGGTCCCCCGGCAACCACTTCGCGTACGCGGCCGCTTCCTGGGCCGCCTGAAAGTGCTGCCGGGCAGTCGCAAAGGCGTGGAGCTCTTCGGCCCGAATACCTGCTTCGAGCAGGAAGTGGGCGGCCCGCTCGGGGATCCCACCCTCCCAATAGTGGTAGCCGATGGCGTCGACGTCTTCTGCGTCGATGTCGACCAGCGCCGCCGCCACACGCCGGTGCAGCTCCACCCTGTGGCCCTCGTCGAGGCTCTCGTAGACGACCTCGCGCACCAGATCGTGGGATACCCGGTAGCGGCTGTCGCCTTCCTCTCGGATGAGACCACGATGTATGAGATCGTCCATGGCGTCCAAGACGGACGCCCGTGGGAGTCCGACAACAGCTGCCAGCATCGCCAGATCGACCGCGCCGCCGCACACGGCGGCGACCTTGAACACGGCATGGGCGTGCTCACCGAGCAAGGATGTGCGGGCGTCGATCACCGACCTGACCCGAGGAGCGACTGCAATGGTCCGACCGGCGAGTTCCCGCTCGAGTACTCCGCCCGGATCACCGCCGACTTCGAACAGACCCTGATCGCGCAGAGCCAACAGAGTCTCCAACGTGAAGAGAACATTTCCTCCGGTCCGACGATGCAGGCGGGCCGCCACCATCGGTTCCATACTGGTCAAACCCAGAATGGCCTTGACCATGTCGCCCAATTCGAACACCGACAAGGGAGACAGCACAACCCGACCAAGACCGGCGACACGATCCAGGTCACGAAGCACATCCCACACTTCCGGATCGCCCCGACCCTCTTCGCTTCGATAGAGCAGCAACAAGAGGATTCGGGACTCGGCAAGCCGGGGCCCGAGCTGGGTGAGGACACCAAGCGTGTCCTGGTCGGCCCAGTGCACGTCGTCGACGATCACGAGGTGAGGAGCGATCCTGCCCAACGCGCCAAGTGTCAACACGAGCGCCTCCTGCATCCGTGTCGACTCCTCCGCCGGGCGAAGCGGAGTAGACGTGGATGGCAGGACGTTCCGCTTACCGAGACGGGGAGCGAGCCGCATCGCCTCGGTCAACCAGACCGGTTTGAGTTGCTCAGAGAGCTGTTCGGCCCGCAATGGACTGATCGACTCCAACACCTCGACGAGCGGGCCGAACGGACGCAACGTCCCCTGCACGCAGGTTCCCCAGCTGACCTCGAATCCACGCCAGCGGGCAGCGTCCGCCGCCTCCAGCGCCAGCCGGGTCTTACCTATTCCGGGTTCCCCTTCCACCAGCACAACTCCACCCGGCCCGGCCAACACCCGTTCCAAGTGGCCGATGAGGCTACGCCGTTCCTCTTCCCGACCCACAAAGGGGATGCCGGACCGGCTCCCCAGAAGCGTCGCGCGCTCTTCCCCCTGCAACGGCCGGATTGCAGCACGCCGCTGCCGGAGGATGCGCCGGTACAGCTCGACGGTGGGCTCGGAAGGCTCCGTGCCCAACTCCTCGGCCAACACCGACCGGCACCGTTCAAACTGCTGGACGGCGTCGCTGGTCCGCCCCAGCAAGAAGCAGAGTCGCATGACCTCCTGGTGCGCCTCTTCTCTGAGCGGATCGTGGTGGGTGAGTCGCCGCGCGTGCGCCAACGCCTCCTCATAGGCGCCCTGGGCCTTGGTCACCTCGACCAGACGGCTGAGAGCCACCAGGTAGCGTTGGCGGTAGTGATCCTGTTCGACCACCACCCAGTTGTCGAAGAACCCGGCCAGGAAGTCGCCTCGATACAGCTCCACACAGGCACGCAGGGCGGCAGCGTCGCCGGCGCGCCCGAGCTGGGTGTCACGGCGGGAGATCTCCAGCGAATCGAAGAGGTGATCGAACTCCTCGACATCCAACCAGTACGGTGCGGTGGTGTCGAACGCGAGAGTGTCTGCGGTGGTCGCCAAATGTGAAGCCGAACCATCGCTTACCGTATCCTGAATCTGCCACAGGGTATGGCTGAGGCGGCGTCGAGCCCGCCCCTCGGGAAGGTCGGGCCAGAAGGAACCGGCCAGCAAGTCACGCTGCAGGGGCCGCCCTCGATGCATCACCAGGTGAGCGAACAGCGACCGTCCGACACGCGATGCGATGGGCGGCAACGCCTTGCCGGCACGTTCCATGAAGAAGCCCCCGAACAGGTACACCCGCAGTGGCTCCATCACACGCATCCAGGCCGTCAACCGATCCGCACCCTGAACGGGCGCAGGTTTCATGGGCACTCTAATAGGGACGCGAGGTGAACGCCGGGTGCCCCGGTGCGTGCCTTCGGTGCGCGCTCGACCTTGCACACCTCCGCGAATTCGGCCGGATGCCGTTCTGTCAACCGGATGACGAATGATCTTCGATGAGTCCGGACGGGAGCATCGAGTACCGGCAGAGATCCTGCCGAAACCCGGTGCGATCGAGCGATCTCGGTGCCGCCATGTCCGCGTGGCACCTCGGGCAAACGTCATCCGCGCCGGCCGGAAAACGATCCAGGCTCGACGGTCGCGTTCCGAACGGTGACATCCTGGGCACCGAAGCGACCCGACGAGGAAGGCGACCGACAAGGCCGGGGTATGCGTCCACGGCGGCATGATTGCACGTTGCTCTCGGGCGCTGCGGAGGCTCTACCCGCGAAACGTGTCTGCCCACCGTTGCCAGGCTTGAAGCCATGTTCGTTCGAGTGCGCCGACCGTCTCCGAGTGCGCCCGGAAGGTGGCCAAGTCATTGATGCCAGGGGTGTCACCGGTGACTGGCGGTGGTCGTTGCTTGGCTTCCCATAGCCGCTGCCACGCACGCTGGGTCGATCCGCTGGATACCTCTCGCCCCAGAACCCAGTAGGCGAGGGTCTCATCGATGGCCGCTTGTCTCAATGCCACGTCGCTGAACCACTCTGTCTTCTCGGCGAGAGAAGCGAGTTGGTTCACCATGGCGGTACCCGACTGTCTCGCTCGCTCTCGAGGTTGACGGGCAAGCTGCATCTGGGCTCGGATGGAGGCCTCCCACAGACGACCCATGTCGACCACGGGGTGGCGACGCGGGCTGGGCGGTCGCCCCCGGCGAAGCTCGCCGGTCAGCCAGGCTCCCTCGACAAGTACTGCCTCCACAAGTGCCCGGGGCGCCTCCAGCCCCACGGCCGGTGGTAGGTCCAGCTCCTCGGGTCGCTCATAGGGGTGGGCGGCGGCCAGAGCGGACAGCAACTCCGCCCGCCCTTCCCAATAGGGGACCAGATCCTCGACTCTTCGCAACGCTATCCCCGCACTCGACACACCCCGCCCGACGACCGTGACCGTCACAGAACGCCGCTCCGTGTCCGATCGGACCTCGGCCTGCAACGCCCACAGCACCCCCTCCCTCCGCAGAAGCGCATCCAGCTCCACGCCATCAACGATCAGCACCACCACTGCCACCTCATCGGCCCGCTCAGGATCGGGTTCGTTCACCCCGGCGTGGTCGAACAACCGGTCTCGCTCATCGGCCAACACCTCTGCCGGCCCCGGGGGCTCTCCGACCGAAGTCGTTACACCGACCCATGGGCCCCCGGACGCGACCGCATCGCCATACACGAGCGAGATCGACACCCATTCCCCATCCGCCTGGTGGGAGTCTGCCAGCGCTCTGGCGGCCGGCTCCGGTGTCACCAGCTCGAACACGGGGAACACAGGCAACGCGAACAGCTCGTCACGCTGTCGGCGCATCCGCTGTCGAGCCTGTTCGACGAACGCCGCATGTTCGGGATCCGGCGGCAACGACTCCATCACCACAGCCTGCCACGTTCCCCAGCACCGCACAACGACGATCCACCACGGCCGGCCCTCCTCAGACACTCTGGGCCGGAGTCACTCGACCCGCTGCCGCAGGCCCACCGGAACCGCCCACAACCTCCGTTGGATCAACAGCGACGGAGAGCGCCGCCGGTCCGAGGACGACCCCTGCAACGACTTCGGGCCACCCTCGCCGTCATCATGCGCTCCTCGTCCGCGTAGCCCTGATGGAGGCCCCGATGAAGAGCAACGTGATGCCTGGTCTTTGGAACCCTGATGGCGCAGATCAACGATGCCTTGCTCGATTGGCCAGACACACTCGTCGAGTATCCGGAACCGGCATGGAGGGTACGTAGGGCCCTCGAAACGCTCGGCCCCTCGGTGACAGGTCGGGACATGGACGGCACCATCGACCGCTTCCAGTGGGCAGAGCGACACCCGCAGTTGTAGGGCGTATGAGGAACCGAGGACCGTTTGGCCGAGACGCATCGGTCGGCGCACGCACTCTGGTTCGAGCAGGCCAGGCCCGACCCAGAACTGGCCAACGGCCTCCACACAATCCGGTGCGACATCGCCGGCGAAC
>JAADGS010000013.1 GCA_013152275.1 Actinomycetota bacterium
GGGGAAGCAAGAACGTGGGGTCGTTCCTCTCTTTCCTTCCCCCTCAGGGGGAAGTGCCGAGTCTTCGAGGCGATGGGGGTGTACCCGCGGCCTCAGGGGGAAGTGCCGAGTCTTCGAGGCGATGGGGGTGCAAGTGCCGGTGCGAAGAGGCTCTACCCCATCGACCTCGGCCAAAACCCCGAGGCCACTTCCCCTGCGAGGGGAAGCAAGAACGTGGGGTCGTTCCTCTCTTTTCTTCCCCCTCAGGGGGAAGTGCCGAGTCTTCGAGGCGATGGGGGTGCCCACGCGTCGGCGTAGCCGAGGCCACTTCCCCTGCGAGGGAAAGCAAGATCGGGCTCTACGGGCGGTACTCTCCGAACACGTCGCGGAGCGCGTCCGAGACCTCGCCGAGCGTCGCGAGCAGCTGCAACGCCTCTTTCATCGGGTAGAGAATGTTCTCGCCGGAGCGGGCGGCCGCCCGAACCGCCTCCAGGGCCTGCCCGACGGCGGCACCGTCACGCCGCTCGCGCAGCGCGGCAAGGCGAGAGGCCTGATCCTCTTGCAGGGCCGGATCGATCCGCAGGACCGGAACTTCCTCCTCTTCTCCCTCCTCGACGAAACGGTTCACACCCACCACGATCTGGTCTTCGGCCTCGATCCGCTTCGCCGTCTCGTATGCCGCGTCCTCGATCGCCCGCTGTGGGAAGTTCATCTCGATGGCGCCGACCGCACCACCGAGTGCCTCGACCTCGTCGATCAGCGCAGCGGCTCTCTCCTCGAGCGTGTCCGTCAGCGCCTCGATGAAGTACGAACCCGCGAGAGGATCGACGGTATCCGCCGCACCGGATTCGAACGCGAGGATCTGCTGGGTGCGCAGGGCGATCTTGGCCGACTTCTCGGTCGGCAGTCCGAGCGCCTCGTCGAACGAGTTGGTGTGCAGGGACTGGGTTCCCCCGAGCACCGCGGCGAGCGCCTGGACGGCCGTGCGAACGATGTTGAGTTCCGGCTGTTGGGCCGTGAGGGTGCTGCCGGCCGTCTGGGTGTGAAAGCGCATCTGCCACGCCTTCGGGTTGGTCGCCCCCACCTTGTCCCGCATGAGCCTGGCCCACAGACGCCTTGCAGCCCGAAACTTGGCGATCTCTTCGAAGAACTGATTGTGGGCGTTCCAGAAGAACGAGAGACGCGGTGCGAACCGGTTCACGTCGAGACCGGCGTCGATCGCCGCGCGAACGTAGGCGAGACCGTCGGCGATCGTGAACGCCAGCTCCTGCGCTGCGGTCGCACCGGCCTCACGCATGTGATAGCCGCTGATCGAGATGGTGTTCCAGGAAGGAAGCTCTTCGGCGCAGTATGAGAAGACATCGGTGACGAGCCGCATCGAAGCGGCCGGCGGGTAGATGTACGTGCCCCGCGCGACGTACTCCTTCAGAATGTCGTTCTGGACGGTGCCTCGGATCCGCTCAGGAGCCACGTGTTGCTCCTCGGCGACCAGTTGGTAGAGCAACAGCAGGATCGCCGCGGTTGCGTTGATGGTCATCGAGGTGCTCACCTCGCCGAGGGGGATCCCGGCGAACAGGCGCCGCACGTCCTCGATACTGTCGATGGCGACTCCCACCTTGCCGACCTCGCCTTCGGCCATCGGATGGTCGGAGTCGTACCCCATCTGTGTCGGAAGGTCGAAGGCCACCGACAGACCCGTCTGCCCGGCCTCGAGCAATGAGCGGAACCGCCGGTTTGTGGCGTCGGCATCGCCGAACCCGGCGTACTGGCGCATCGTCCAGAGCTTCCCGCGGTACATGGTGGGATACGGGCCGCGGGTGTACGGGTAGGCACCCGGTTCACCGAGGCGGTCCGGTACCTCGTCGGGGCGGTAGACGGTCTCGATTTCGATGCCGCTGGTGGTTACACGTTCGGGCTGGTGCATTGTGTCTTTTCGGATCATGGGTATCCTCACGAATGCTAAACGGGCAGCGTGCCCGACGCTTGAGGCGAACCATGTCCGCACCAATCCACGAACTCGAACGCCGGGAAGTCAGGAGCCGGTGGTTCGTCGCGCTCGCGACACTCCTGTCCGTGGCCATCCTCGCCTCGACCTGGCTTGCACTGTTCTCGTTCTTCGGGACGAGCTCCGCATTCGGCGTTTTCACGGGTCTCGAGAAACGGTTCGTCCCCGACGTGCAGAGCATGGCGCTCGACTTCCCCGACCTGTCCAGGGTCTCACGCATCTACACGCTCAAGAACGAGAAGCTGGCCGAGCTGGACGACGGCAAGAACAGTCAGCCGATCCGCATCGAGGACGTTCCGGAGATCGTCATCGACGGTGCGCTGGCCTCCGAGGACTCGACGTTCTATGAACATGAAGGGGTCAACTTCGCTGCGATCGGCAGCGCCTTCATCGACAATCTGCGATATGGCAGAGAGCGCGGTGGTTCGACGATCACCCAGCAGGTCGTCAAGCAGAACTTCGTCGGTGACGAGCTGACCCTCACCCGCAAGATTCGTGAGGCCGCCGTCGCCGTCGAGCTCGAGCGCCGCTACACGAAGGACCAGATTCTCGAGTTCTACCTGAACTCGGTGTATTTCGGCTGGGGAGCCTATGGGGTGAAGGCTGCAGCCCAGGAGTACTTCGGCAAGAGCCTCGACGAACTCACGATCGCCGAGTCCGCAGCCATGTTCGTTCCGATCCGTAACCCGCGGGTCTACGACCCGCGACGGCAGCCGGAGAACGTCCTGCAACGCCGCAACGATGTCATCGACACGATGGTCGCGCACAACATGATCACCAAGAGTCAAGGGGAAGCGGCCAAGAAGGAGCCCCTCGACATCAAGCCTCCATCGCGATTCGCGGGCCCGGCGGACCACGTTGTCGCCGAGGTCAAGCGACAGCTCCTGCACGAACCGGAGTTCGCCTTCCTGGGAGCCACCACCGAGGAACGCAAGGTGGCGATCTTCGGATGCGCGGCGGATGACGAGAACTGCCACGGTGGAGGCGGGCTGAAGGTGTACGTCACGATCAACCTCGACTGGCAGGAGACGGCCAACTCGATCCTCGAGTCGTGGCTGCCCTACACGGATCCCTCCACGATGACCAAACAACAGGTGGATGCGTGCATCGCCCGCTACAACGCGACCCAGACGGCCGTCCCGTCCCTCGAACGGCTTCGCTGTGCACCCACCGGAGCGATCTCCACGGTCGACAGCGCCACCGGCGCGATCCGGGTCATGTCGAGTGGCCTCCCCTTCGACGTCGAGCAGTTCGATCTGGCCCTGCGAAGCGAGCGGAATCCTGGCTCCGCCTTCAAACCGTTCGGCCTGGTCGCCTACCTCGAATCCGGCGGCTCGCTGAACTCGTTCTGGGATGCACGCTCCCCCATCGAGATCGAATGCCCGTTCTCATGCGGCCGCGACGGGTCGAACATCTGGACGGTGCGCGGAGGGAAGAAGGATACGGGGATACGGTTGACCCAGGCGACCTACCAGTCGGTGAACGTGGTCTACGCGCAGGTCTCGGTTGCGGTCGGCCCCGCCCACATCATCGATGTCGCTCGCAGGATGGGGATCAAGAAATCGAAGATCCCCGAGGTCTACTCGATCGTCCTCGGAGGCGGAGGAGCCACACCGATCGAGATGGCCTCCGCATACACGAACTTCGCGACGAACGGCCTCTGGGCCGAACCGTATCTCATCGAACGCATCGAGGGTCCCGACGGCACGGTGCTGTACCAGCACGAGACCCAACGCATGCAGGTCGTCGACCCTGCAATCATCGCTGCTGCCCGCCGCCCCCTGACCCGGGTTCCCACCAGGGCCGGAACCGCACCCGCCGCCAACATCGGCCGTCCTCAGGGAGGCAAGACGGGAACTCATCAGAACTACACCGACGCATGGTTCGTCGGGTTCGTTCCCCAATATGCCACCGCCGTGTGGGTGGGCTACCCCGACTTCCAGTACCCGATGCGCGACATCACGATCAAGAATCAGTACTACTCGAGGGTCTATGGGGGAACGATCCCCGCTCCGATCTGGGCGGAGTACATGACCGACATCCTCAAGAACGTCCCCGTCGAGAACTTCCCGCCCGATCCCCCAGGAGTGAGCAAGTACTTCGTGATTCCGAAGACGGACGTGCCGCTCGTGCTCGGGATGCAGGCCGACGACGCCGAGGACGCGGTGTACAAGGCCCACCTCCAACCGGTCATGGTCGAGGTGCCCTCCGTCGAGTCTGCCGGCATCGTCGTTGGCCAGGACCCGAACCCGGCGGGTCAAGACGGAACGGCCACCCAACCTCTGACGGTCGACGAAGGCACCAAGATCACCGTGCAAGTCTCTTCGGGTGTCCCCCCCTCGGCACCGCTGGTCGACCTGACGGGCATGGATGTGGATCAGGTGGTTGCCGCCCTTGCCCAATTCAAGGAGGACACCGGAGTCGAGCTCTCCTTCACGACGATCTTCGTGGAGACGACCGAACCGACGCTCGTCGGTACGGTGATCACGACCAGTCCGATCCCCGCCTCCACCGTAACGTTCGGCGACACGATCACGCTCTTCATCGGCAAGGCGCCACCTCCTCCGCCCCCGTCCGGAGGTGGCGGAGGAGGTTGAAGAGATTCTTTTCGCGACCTCCTATGACGTATCTTGACGTTGGTTGGTGTTTCTTGATATCACTACACGGTGCAGGTTGCAGTGTCCGGGAAACAACGCGATGCTCGTCCTCCCGTCGCGACTCACGCCGCGCCGAACCCGGACACTGCAACCAGGCGCAGCGCCAGACGGCGCCCGACGGTCACGCCGAGCATCTGGGATGACGGGACGGTGGGAGTTCCGCCCGATGCCGCATATGTGCGCCGCTTCTGGACGGCACTCATCGGTTCGACCGCAGTCGCCGAGCTGCTGCGCCTGGTGACGGCGGCCCGCAAGAACACCTCGCTGCCCTGCCCGATCAGGCTCCCCCAACTCGCCGCCGAAGGGCTCGTCTCGCTCGAGCCCGGACGGATTCACGTGCGTGCGACGATTCCCCCACTCGGTCCAGGCCAGACCCGACGACTGTCACCGGCCCTGCGCGCCGAGCACTGCAAGGCGCTCACCCTTCTGTTCCCCGACCCATCAAACCGTTCTCGTGACGGTTCACAGGAATAATCCCGGCCAACCGTCACGAGAACGGAGTGAATGGGTGGGTGGGTGAATGGTGCGTACCGGCCACTTCAGGCTGTGAGAAAGCTACGCTGCCACCCATGTTCAGTTACCAAGAGTGGACGGACCGCACGCGCAGCCGGGTCAACGAGATCTCCGTTGCGGAGCTCGCGGCACGCGGAGACGAAGCGCCACTGATCATCGACATCCGCGAGGACGCCGAGTACGCCGAAGGCGCCATTCCCGGTGCAGTGCACATCCCCCGGGGTTTTCTCGAAAGCGCGATCGCCGATTACGCCGACCGGGACACCGAGTTCGTCCTCTACTGCAGCGTCGGCCAGCGGTCGGCCCTCGCGGCCTACGCGCTGCAGCAGATGGGGTACTCGTCGGTCAGATCTCTCGCAGAGGGCTCGGACGGCTGGCGCATGGCCGGGCATCCGTGGGAGGTCCCCCAGACCTTCGATCTCGACCACCGAATCCGGTACGCACGCCACCTCGCACTGTCGGAGGTCGGCGAGAGAGGCCAGCGAAAACTCCTCGATTCCAAGGTCGTGATCGTCGGCGCAGGTGGCCTCGGCTCCCCGGTCGCCCTATATCTGGCAGCTGCGGGGGTCGGCACCATCGGCATCGTCGACTTCGACACCGTGGAGATCTCGAATCTGCAACGTCAGATCCTCCACAGGACGTCACGGGTCGGTGAGCCCAAGGTAGATTCCGCTGCGGAGACGTTGCGGGGCCTCAACCCGGACGTGACCGTACGCCCCTACAAGGTGACGCTGAAGGCCGACAACGTGCTCGACATCCTTGACGGCTACGACGTCATCGTCGACGGTGCCGACAACTTCCCGACGCGCTACCTCGTCAACGACGCGTCGCTGCACCTGCGGACCCCGGTCGTGCACGGATCGATCTTTCGGTTCGAGGGCCAGGCGAGTGTCTTCTGGCCGTACGAGGGTCCGTGCTACCGGTGTCTGTTCCCTGAACCGCCACCTCCAGAGATGGCACCGTCGTGCTCGGAAGCCGGAGTGTTGGGAGTGCTGCCTGGGGTCATCGGGACCATCCAGGCGACCGAAGCGATCAAGATCCTGCTCGATATCGGCGAGACACTCGTCGGGAAACTCCTCACCTACGACGCGCTCGAGGAGGAGTTTCGCACGCTGAACCTACACCGAGACCCGTCCTGCCCGGCCTGCGCCGACGAGGACCACCCACCGAAGATCGTCGAGTACGACCAGTACTGCGTTCCCGTGGGCAATGTGACACGGAGCGATTCTGCGAACCGTTAGAAAACGGCTCAAGGCGCCGGGCGCTCCTGCCGATAACCCTTCCGTGCGAAGAGTCGCCACTCTGCTGGCAGCGACGGCGTTGGTCCTCACCTCGCTCGTCGGCGCGCCGGAGCGAGCACTTGGCGCGTCCACCTACCCAATGACCTTCCCGGTCGCCGGCACGCATCACTACACGGACACATTCGGCGCGTGCAGAGGCACCGATTGCAGTCGGACGCATGAAGGCAACGACATCATGGCCGACAAGATGATACCGATCGTCGCCGTGGCCGACGGGACCGTCGGTTGGATGCACAATGAGCGAGGCGTGAAATGCTGTGCGATGGCTCTCAACCACGACGACGGTTGGGCCTCGTGGTACATCCACATGAACAACGACACTCCGGGAACCGACGACGGTCAAGGCTGGGGGTTCGCCCCCGGTATCGCCCCTGGGGTACACGTCGTCGAGGGCCAGCTCATCGGCTGGGTCGGTGACAGCGGCAACGCCGAGAACGTCGCGCCTCAACTCCACTTCGAACTGCACGACCCGAGTGGCACCCCGGTGGATCCATACGACGCGTTGCGTGCAGCTCAGACCGGAGCGCTCGCGAGGCGTTCGGGTACGAGCCGATACGGAACGGCAAAGGCGATCTCCGAGGCCGGTTTCCCGAGTGGAGCCACAGAGGTCTTCGTCGCCGTCGGCTCGGATTTCGCCGATGCGCTCACCGTCGGCCCCGTCGCCGGCCTCGCCTCGGCACCGGTGCTCCTGAGCACATCTACCGCCCTGCCCACGGACACGATCACCGAGATCACTCGCCTCTCCCCCGACACGATCACCGTCATCGGGGGTCCGGGAGCCATAGGTGACTCCGTCGTGGCGCAGCTCGAGTCGCTCACCGGCGCCCCTGTCGGCCGCCTCGCCGGCACGGACCGCTATGGCACGGCGGCAGCGATCTCCGCCTCGCGGTTCAACCCCGGTGTCGGAACCGTGTTCGTGGCGAGCGGCAGTTCGTTTCCCGACGGTCTCGCAGGGTCGGCGGCGGCAGGGCACATCGGCTCACCGGTCCTGCTCGTCGGCCTGGACCAGATACCTCCGGCCACGGCGACCGAGCTCCAACGCCTGGCACCCGCCCGAATCGTCGTGCTGGGAGGCACGGCAGTGGTGTCATCGGCGGTCGAGAACTCCCTGGCATCGTATGCATCGACGGTCGACCGCATCGGAGGCTCGGACCGATACGAGACCGCAGCCGCCATTTCCGCGGCTTTCTTCGAGCCGGGTGTCCCCAAGGTCTACATCGTGACGGGGGCGAACTTCCCCGACGCCGTCGCCGGCGTGCCCCTGGCGATCAAGAACGGCGCGCCGCTCCTGCTCGTGAAAGACGACTACGTGCCCCTCGCAACGCTGCTCGAACTCCGCAGGCTCAACCCGACGGACATCGTGATCCTCGGTGGCGAGGCGGCGATCAGCCCCTGGATCGCCACCATTCTGCTCGGCGTCGGCCGCTAGCGCTCAGGCGTCGACGGTCTCACCGATCACCCGGATCAGATTCGCACGCTGCACCGGCCACGCAATCTGCGCAACGGCGGCTCTGGCCCTCTCGAGAGTTCCTTCCACGTCGTCCCTGCTCATCCGGTCCAGTTCCACGAGACGCTCCGCGATCGATTCGGGCGAACCCGGATCGACATAGAGCAGTGTGTCTTCGGGGAAATAGCGAAGCAACGTCCCGGTCCGCCCGGCGATGACCGGGAACCCCAGCATCACCCATTCGACGATCTTGTTCGAGAAGGACAGAGAGCCGAGCTCATCGGGTTTGGGCACGTTGACCCCCGCCCAGGCACCCGCGAGCAAGGACGGGATCTCCTGGTGGTCCACCCTGCCCACGCAGTCGAGTCGGTCCTCGACGCCCAGCTCGCCGGCAAGGGCCTTCAGCGTCTCCAGGTCCTCACCGTCGCCGACGATCCGCAACCGGATCCCGGGGATCTTCCGATGGGTCAGGGAGATGGCCCTGATCACATCGTCGAGACCGTAGCGTACGGCCACCGTCCCCGTGAAGACGAGGATGCGAGATCCGGCATCCCAGGACACCGATTCCCACCCCTCGAGGTCCGGGACGTTCATGACGACATCGATCGGCACGCCCGGTACGCGAGACTCGAACAGTTGCTTGAGCGGTTCGTGCACGGTGATGACCCGGTTCGCGAACCGGATGGACCACCGTTCCTGAGCAAGGAGAAGACGGCGTGTGATGACGGATCGCCTGCCCTTGGCCGCGAAGAGCTCGGGCATCGGGTCGTGCTCATCCAGCAAGACAGGCACACCCAAGAGACGAGCAGGCAGCGCGGCGAACACCAGAAGATCCGGCGGCGAGTTCACATAGACGAGGGCCGGGCGACCGACGACCACACGCCGCAACACCCACAGCAGCGACCACACGAAGAACAACGAGTACTCGACGAGGTACCGCAGGACACCGTTCCTCTTGTGATCGAGGGGAAACCTCCAGGTTCTCAGGTGTTCACCGACCTGTCGTTCGTCGAGGAAGAGACCTTCCACCTGCCATCCGCCGTCGAGCAGGGCACGGACCGTGCGTCGAACCCGCGGGTCGCGCGCGAGATGGGATTGGGAGATGACCAGCACCCGGCCCACTCGTCTACACACCTCTCCGGGTAAGTACCGCAGGAATCGTGCGCAGGAGGATGATGAGGTCGAGCAGCAACGATCGCCGCCTGATGTAGTCGAGGTCGTAGTCGGTGATTCGGGCGAACGTGAGCGATCCGCGCCCACTCACCTGAGCGAGGCCGGTCATGCCGGGTTTGACGACGAGCCTTCCTTTGGCCCGTTCGTCGTAGAGCTCGATCTCGTACGGAATCGGGGGGCGAGGCCCGACCAGACTCATGTCGCCCTTGAAGACGTTGAGAAGATTCGGCAGTTCATCGAGTGACGTACGGCGGAGGAATCGGCCGACACGCGTCACACGGGGATCGTCGAGAAGGAACACCTGATCGCCGTGTTCGTTCGGGCGAGGCTGCGCTTCTCCGACCACGAGCGATTCGTAGTAGGCGCGATGAATGCTCTCGTCGCCATCGGCCACCATCGAGCGGAACTTCAGCATCGTGAACGGCTTCCCGTCGAGACCCACTCGTACCTGTCTGAACAGGATCGGCCCCGGCGAGTCCAGACGAATCGCGAGGGCGATGAAAGGGAAGATCGGAAGGAACAACAGGATTGCCACGCCGCTCACGAGCAGATCCAGCATTCGCTTGACGATGGAGTAGGCGAGTCGACGCCGCTCTCGACTCTGACGGCTTTTCGTGCTCATTGCCTGCTGGCCAACACAAGAGCCGGTTCGGAGAAGAGGACAGGCTCGTGCAACTCCGAGGATTGCTTGACGGCATCGGCGAGGGCAACGGCGTAGAGACCGTCCAGCATCGACACGTACTCGAAATCCTCGCCTCGGATGGAACGAACGATGCCGCTGAGCTCGGTTTCGAGCGGTTCGGCCCGATCGATCCTGTACCGAACCATGTTCCCTTCACTCACTCCGAGTCGCCCTGTCGCATCGGACCAGTAGCCGACGTCGGCGTTCTCATAGAAGAAGAGGTTCTGTGCGAGGAGATCGATGACATACATTCCGCCTTCGCCGACCACGCGCATCTCGCGAATCTTGACGGGTGTCAGCCAGTTCACGTCGAACAGGGCGATCGAGCCGTCATCGAACCGCATCAGGCCGGAGAACAGATCTTCGTGGCTTCGATGCATCCTGCGGGCGGTCTCGGCGAACACCCTCTCGATCTTGTGGCCGACGAGGTATCGGACGGCGTCGAAATCGTGGGTTGCGAGGTCGGTGACCACGCCGACGTCGCTGATTCGGGCCGGCAGAGGCCCGGTTCGGTTTGCACGGACTTGAAAGATGCGACCCAGCTCACCCGACCGGAGTCCGCGCTTGGCCGCGAGCAGCACGGGGTTATATCGTTCGATGTGACCGACACTGGCGATCCGATCGACCGTCGATGCGAGTTCCACGAGCCGGGTCGCAGTCGGCACGTCGGGCGCCAGAGGTTTCTCCACCAGCAGATGATGACCGGACTCCAGGACCGCCACCGCGACTTCTTCGTGGAGATGGGTCGGAACGGCAACGACCACCAGTTCGAGATCCTCGTTGGCCAGCATGCGCACGTAGTCGCTGTATGCCCGAGCCATGCGGGAACGGGTCGCACGCTCGACTGCTTCCGCGGACGGATCGGAGACCGCTCGCAGATCGACGCCTGGAAGCCGGTTGAGGACCCGAACATGGTTCTGACCCATGTTGCCCAGCCCGATCACACCCACGCGAACAGGGTCGACGTAGCTCACCCCTTGCTCCGCCATCGTCACCTCCGACCGATCTCCGGGCGAGACCCCGACGCCTCGTCCATATTGCCACGGTGCTCGCCGGCGCGGCCGACTCCCAGATAGGCGTGACCCCCGGCAATCACCTCGACCGGATTCAAACAGTTCCTCCCGTCGACAACAAGCATCCTAGGCCGGCCCGACCAGTCGATGTGCTGATACTCCTCATGGTTCGCGACGATCACGACAGCGTCCACCAGCTCGCCCTTCCACGGTTCGAAGCCGAGATCCACGAGTTCATCGTTCGAGAACACGGGGTCTTCCGCGAGCACGACGGCACCCCGGGCCTCCAACGCGTCCCGAGCTCCGAACGCCGGTGAGCTCGCAGCTTCCTTGACGCCGCCACGATAGGCAACACCGCGCAGCAACACCGTCTTGCCCCCGATCCCACCGAGCTCGGCGGCCATGCGATCGACGACCCAGGCCGGCATCGCTTCGTTGATGGCTCGTGAAGCCGTGATCAGCTCCGAGCCGGACGTCGAGTACTCCAGGAGATGCGGGTAGTGGGGAATGCAGTGCCCACCGACGCCGATTCCGGGGTCGTGGATGTGTGAATACGGTTGAGAGTTCGCTGCTGCGATGACCTCGGTCACGTCGACGTTCCAAGCATCCGCGAAGCGTGCAAGTTCGTTGGCGAAAGCGATGTTGATGTCCCGGTAGGTCGTCTCGGCCAGCTTGACCATCTCCGCCGCCTCGGCGGTCGCGAGCGTTCGGACCTCGACCGGCAGGAACCGTCGGTAGAAGTTCGCCGCCGCGTCACTCGAAGCGCGATCGACGCCACCGAGCAGCTTCGGGTACTGCTCCAGATCGGACCAGATTCGTCCCGAGTAGACACGCTCCGGACTGAAGGCCACGAGAGAACGCGGCTGGAGCTCACGCAACGCGGCCGCGAAACGCGTCCGGGTGGTTCCGACCGGGACCGTCGTCTCGAAGATCACGAGCGCGCCGGCCTGCACGTGCGGAGCGATGGAAGCCACGGCAGCATCGATGGCGCCGAAGTCGGGCTCCCCATCTCGGGCAAGGAGCGGAACGAGCACGATCACGACCTCCGCGGCGTGCGTGGCGTCGCGCGGGTCGGTCGTCGCCCTCAGCCGCCCGGAAGCCACGAGGTCGGCGAGCTCCTCGTCCATCCCGGGTTCCGGACCGATCGGGCTGGCGCCTGCATTCACCTGCTCGGCGACCGAACGGTTCGTATCGTATCCGACCACCGTTGCGCCTCCGGCCGCGTAGTACGCGGCGACCGGCAGCCCCATCTTGCCCAGACCGATCACCGCAACGCCGGTCATGCGAGATTGTTCGCGATCGCCGTTGCGGCATCGATGATCCTGTCGACCTGATCGTCGGTGACCTTGGGATGGACCGGAAGGCTCAACACCTGGCGACAGTACCGCTCGGCAGTCGGGCATTGCCCCTCGGCTCCCCCGAACGACGGCTGCAGGTGCACGGGTGTCGGGTAGTACACATCGACCCCGACCCCGCGAGAGCGAAACCGATCCACGGTCTCGTCGCGCACACCTGCAGGAACCCGAACCGTGTACTGGTGGTAGACGTGATATGCATCGGCAGGAACGTCGGTTCTCGTGAAGAAGGCCGGGAGTCCGGCGTCGAACCGGCCGGCGATGCTGCGGCGCCGTGCCGTCGCCTTCGGCAGCTTCTCGAGTTGGACGCGTCCGATGGCCGCGGCGAGGTCGCTCAACCGGTAGTTGAGACCCCAGGTGACATGTCGGTACCGCGTCTCCATCCCATGATTTCGAAACAGCGCAGCGTCTCTAGCCGTCTGCTCGTCCGACATCGTGACGATCCCACCCTCGCCACTCATCATGTTCTTGGTCGCGTAGAGGGAGAATGCGCCGATGCCGGCCGTCCCGGCGCGCCACGACCCCCGCCGCGCGAGGTGCGCCTGGGCTGCATCCTCGATGAGGGCCAGCCCATGGTCGGATGCGAAAGCTCGCATGCGATCCATGTCCGGCATGAGCCCATAGAGATCGACGGGCATGATGCCCTTCGCCAGACCGGTGAGCTTGGACTCGGCATCCTCCAAGTCGATGAGGAAATCGTCCCCGATGTCCACGAACACCGGTCGAGCCCCGACAGCGAGCACCGCGTTGGCCGATGCGGCAAAGGTGAACGTCGGAACGAGCACTTCATCGCCGGGACCGATGCCGGCCACGTGCAGGGCCACATGGAGAGCCGCGGTACCGCTGGCGACGGCGATCGCGAATCCTGAACCGTGGGCCCGTGCGAACTCCTCTTCCAGTGCAGCGACCTCCGGGCCTTGGGCGAGGCGGCCCGAACGCAGGACACGAAGTACCGCCGCCTCCTCCTGCTCATCGATGTCGGGCGCGGCTATTGGGATGAAATCTGGTGGGTTCGACGACACGAAGGGCACACTCCGAGACCCTGGACAACCTGAAGTCTATGGCCGCACAAGCATACCCATCCTGCACCCCGAGCAGGAATCCCGGCCACCAACTCGTGGGGCGCCACATCCTTTGTGACCACCGCACCGGCTGCGACGAGCGCATACTCTCCGATGTCGATGCCGGCGACGAGGATGGCACCTGCTCCGATCGAAGCACCGTGGCCGATCGTCACACCTTCCACGCACCAGTCGGCATCATCTTTGAGCGTGCCCTCAGGTGTAATCGCTCGCGGGTTGTTGTCGTTGGTCACGATGGCGCCGGGCCCCACGAACACACCGTCCGCGATCTCTGTGCCATGGAAGACGAGGGCACCGGACTGAATCTTGCAATTGGATCCGATCACGACATCGGTGTCGATGTACGCGTGGCTTCCGATCGTCGTCCCCGTGCCGATCTTGGCTCCCCGACGAATCTGCGTAAACGCCCATATCGCGCAGCCTTGCCCCACGTGTACGTCGTCTTCCACGATCGCCCGGGGATCGACGTAGGCATCCATTCGTTCCCAACTTCTTGGCAATGGGAGCGATGCTAGTGGCTCGTCCGGCGACGTTCGTGGTGCCGGTGCCGAATCGAGGGAGGCGGCCGTTGCGGTGACTCGAGGGCGAGACGGATGGCATCCTCGACGGTGCGCAGCCGGTTGTCGCAGAGAGATCCCTCCCGAGCGACAAGACCTCGAATACACTGCAGCCCGGGATTCCGGCCGTATCGAGTGGGCCGAAGAAAGGCCAGGTATCAAGCGCCGCATCACACTTGCGTTGGCAATCGGTCTGCTCGTGGGTCTTCTTCCCGTCCCGAGCGGCGTATCGCGTCCTGCCTGGGCCCGCCTCTCGACCCATGCCCTCGTGATGGACGCTGCCGGTGGTTCATTCGAATCTCAGGTGGTCGAGATGCCGTTCACCCTGGTCGGACTGACTTGGACCGGGCGGGCCCCGAAGCACATCTGGGCGCGAACACGAACCGACGGCGTGTGGAGTCCTTGGCGTGAACTGGAACTCGATGACGGTCATGCTCCCGATCTCGACACCGCCGAGTTCCGAAGACGGCGGTTCGCCACACCTCCCGTCTGGGCCGGCGCCTCGGATGCGGTGCAGTTCCGAACGAGTGAACGTCCGCGACAGGCCGCCGTGACGCTGGTGGATACGACCGACCGGTCCAAGCCACTGTTTCGAAGGCTGGCCGATCTGCTCACACCACCTTCATCCCAGGCGGCACCATCCCAGCCGTTCATCCATCCTCGCACCGACTGGGACCCGACCGACTCGTGTCGACCTTCGAACCCGGCTCCTGTCGGCTACGTTCAGGTCACGATGGCGTTTGTGCATCACAGCGCCGGCTGGAACACGTACACGCAGGCGCAGGTCCCCTCCTACATTCTCGGCATCTGCTCCTACCACGTGAACACACGAGGCTGGAACGACATCGGCTACAACTTCGTCGTCGACCGTTTCGGCGGCGTGTGGGAGGGGCGAAAGGGCGGCATCGACAAAGGCGTCCAGGGGGCGCACACGCAAGGATTCAACTCCTACTCCACGGGTGTCGTCCTTCTCGGCAGCTTCCAGAACACCGGGTATCTGCCCTCGCAGGCTGCCCAGGACAGCCTCGTCGACCTCCTCGCCTGGAAGTTCTCGATTCACAACATCGATCCGCTGGGCACGACGACGGTCGTCTCCAAAGGTTCGCTGAAGTACGCCCAGGGCACGCGGGTGACCCTCAACGACATCAGTGGGCATCGCGACGCTCAGGCCACCGCCTGTCCAGGTGACGATCTCTACGTCTTGTTGCCGGAGATCCGTCAACGCGTGGCGGCCCTGTGGCAACCCATCCCGCAGGACACCTACGTGCACCCCCTTGTTGGAGATTTCACCGGAGACGGCATCGAGGACGGTGCGGCGTTTCGTCCGGCGGACGGCACGTGGTGGGTCACCGACGGGGCGGCTCCGACGTCACCTCCTCGGATCTGGGCCGATTACACGACCAACACCGGCTGGACCCGACAGGTGGTCGGTGATTTCAATGGGGACGGCCGAGACGACATCGCCAACTTCCACCCGTCGAACAGCACCTGGTGGGTGTCCCTCTCAACCGGCACCGGCTTCGCCACCAGTCTGTGGTCGGATCTCACACCGAACTCGGGCTGGGGCGATCAGCTCGTCGGCGACTTCAACGGGGACGGCAGAGACGACATCGCCAACTTCTGGACCCCGAGCGCCCAATGGTTCGTCTCGCTCTCCAACGGCTCGACCTTCACGACCAGCCTCTGGTCGGATCTCACACCGGACTCGGGCTGGGGCGATCAGCTCGTCGGCGACTTCAATGGCGACGGCAGAGACGACATCGCCAACTTCTGGACCTCAGACGTCCAATGGTTCGTCTCGCTCTCCAACGGCTCGACGTTCGCCACCAGCCTGTGGTCGGATCTCACACTGG